>JACOSC010000029.1 GCA_016179055.1 Acidobacteriota bacterium | reverse complement strand
TACGATCATGCTGTAACGGGTAGCGATAGTGGCGATAAGTTCATTGAATCCGTAACTGGAAACCGCGTATTTCAAGCCAAATTCAAGATTTTCCATAGCAAAATGTTAGCTGATCTTCTTGCGTGGAAATCCAGGCTAGTGACCCGCGCGGCGTAGCACTCATGAATAACGATCTCCGCGTTGGTTCTCAACGCTACATTAGTCGACAGAACGGATGGATTTCCGCATGTGAACTCGACTAGATGAAAATAATCATCTGAACAGGATAAGTATTAGCCCCGCCTGCCTGTGCGGCACGCAGACAGGTAGGGGCGGCATGATTATAGCCATGTGTACCCAGTAGAAGGCTTCAAGCTCCGTTGGAGCGCCGTGTGGTCGGTCGTGATGATTCCCATGTCGCCCCCACAGGGCTTGGGTCTTAAAGCCAGCAGTCCTTACTATAAATATGTCGCTCCTTAGAAACTTCCCCAGTTTCTTCGTAACTGTTCAGGGCGGTCACCGGCCGGTCCCCGAAGGGGACCTTGTTAATAGCCGTGGGTGGCGCCCCGCGCCACCCACGGCATGCCATCACCCCCGGCTGGACCCTGAAAGGGTCCACGTAAGGTTCGGTGTGAGTGAACGACTGCGACTCTTTCAGGGTCGGCCCGCGCGGGGGTTACGGTCCGGGGGTGGCGCTTCGCCACCCCCGGCTATTAACCGCGTCCCCTTCAGGGACAGGATGCCGTAGGGTCACTTTTGTCGATAGGCTCATCAGCGGACTCCTTGAACAGTTACGTTTCTTCTTGGTATCTGCTTGCCGTCTTCGCACGCTGGGGGACTCCCACGGAGCTTACATTGTATCGAAATCACATCCTCCGGCTACTATGTAAAAGCGAATAGGTAAATGTACTTTCGACGTGTGGGCTTGTCAATAAAGTTTAATCCTTGAAATTTAATCCAGAAATTCACGCTCCGGTGTATAGCGCCTGCAGGAAAATTTCGCAACTGCATCTGAGACCGGTTGTTTTATAACGCTTTGGATGATAAAGTACTCACGCTATTGTGTTCATTGATATTTTGATTTTTAGGAGGACGAACTTATGCAATTAAAAGATTCTGTGGCGGTCATTACAGGCGGCGCTTCCGGATTGGGGGAGGCGACCGCGCGGCTGTTTCACAAGGAAGGCGCCAGCATCGGCATACTTGACCGACCCAACTCAAAAGGCGCAGAAATGGCGGCCGAATTAGGCCCTCGGGCCAAGTTTCTCGCGTCGGATGTCACTGAGGGACCCGCGGTGGAGACGGCTTTACAGCAGCTCGTGGAAGCCTTTGGAAAAATTAACATCGCCGTAAATTGCGCCGGGGTCGGCACGGCCGGGCGCGTTCTCACGAAAAAGGGCGAGCCGCACGCGCTTGACATGTTTGCCATGACCATACAGATCAACCTCATTGGAACATTCAATGTGTTGCGCCTGGCGGCCACATGGATGGCCAAAAATCAACCCAATGAAGCAGGTGAGCGCGGGGTTATTATCAATACCGCTTCGGTAGCCGCCTATGATGGCCAAATTGGACAAGTGGCTTATTCGGCCTCGAAAGGTGGAGTGGTAGGGATGACGTTGCCGGTAGCCCGCGACCTGGCGGCCTTTGGCATTCGCTGCCTGACGATAGCTCCGGGCACCTTTGATACGCCCATGATGTCTATGGTCACTGATGATTTTCGGAAACAACTGGCTGCGCAAATCCCGTTTCCCAGCCGTCTGGGGTCACCGGCGGAATACGCGGCGCTGGCTGCCCATATCGTTTCCAATGCATATTTGAACGGCGAAGTGATCCGTCTGGACGGGGCGCTGCGGATGCCGCCGCGCTGATCGTCTCACAACCTTTACGTCCGTGGTAACCTTTCACGGGGGTCAGAGGTCAGGGGTCGGGCGATATTGGTTGGAATTCATTTCCAAACCGTCCGCAATCCGTAAAGCAGCCGCCCCACGACCCAATCTCTAAATCACAAACCAGGGTGCCAGGCCCGAGCCCGGCACCCTACCTCAACAACATAGAGCACTTTCTTTCTTTTTTGAACTTAAGAGGGAAGGCTCGGCCAGGCGCCAAACGCTACGGCGTCAAAATCCGCTCGATCTCTTTTAGCACCTCATTTAATGGCGGAGCAGAAGATTCGGTCACAAGGTCTGGGTCTGTTTCGGGTCCTATATGCTTATGGTGTGGATGGGTTAATATAAAGGGAAAATGCGGCGTCCTATCGTAGCGGAAGACCCTCTGTTTATTTTGGTCTTCGTAATGATGGCGATATTTGTATCTATCTAGGCCCCTTTCCACATCAACAAATTCCATCACAGACAAAGTAGAGCGATCGGTAAACTCTATGGCCCCCTTGATAAATCCTATATAGCTGGAACGCTTTTCTTTAATCAGTGAAACACCAGCCAGATAATGGGTCTGAGCAATCCACGCATCCAGCCGCAAAAAGTATTCCTCGATCAGCATACCTCAGCTTCTATAAGCAAAACGTAGTCTCTCTCTAGCTTCCGCAGGGTCTCGATCTCACCCGCCCATTCCATTACCGCTTCCGCATCGCCCATGTTCCCCTTCAAATATTCTTGATGAAATTGAACACTGGGCATTTGAAACTGGGTCTCAAACCCCTGAATTTTCTTTTTTGTCTTCTCAATTCCTATAGCTAGTGCTTTCAATTGGCTCTGAATCGATGCTTTAAGCAATTCCGCTAGATGCTCTTTTTCCGGCGACTCTAGGTTGATACGGGTCATTTATCGCTCACCTCTTTTCTAAACACTTTGACCTAGGAATATTCTAAAGAGGGGTCTTGCGTATGTCAACAATGAAGATGCCAGGGCATTGGTCATTGGCACCCGAGAAAAGGATTACAACTTTGGGGCTATTTTGCCACCAAGACCCGAAGACACAAAGCTGGGCTATCAGCGTTTCCGGGAAGCGGCTGGACTTTTTCCCTTGGTGTCTTAGTGCCTTCATGGCAGAGTCTTTCGTCCGGGGATTACCAGGCCGTTTTCACTAGGCCGGATTGGGTGATTCTTTCGTCTTTTGTAAGCAGGACCAGCTCTGCATGGGTCTCCTGTAGAACCAAAATGGTCCCGACGATTTGCCGATCATGCATTTCGGGAATATTCTTAAGCGCCTCGGTTTTCTTCAGGACCGAGAGATCGAGTGGATAAAATGTAACGTTGCGCGAGCGCAAAACAAAATCCCAGAGATGGGCGATGGCGGCCGGAGATTTTCCGTGCTCCACAATGAACAGGGCTTCGGCCAGAACAATCGCCGGGATGATAATCTCGTGGTCGGGATTTTGCAGCGCGGATCGGGCCTGAGGTCCCAGCCGCGGATCGGCGGTCAGATACCAGAGCAAGGCATGGGTGTCGATGACGAACCTAGCGGGCACAGAGATCCTCGCTGCTCGGGCGCCACTCCACCGCTGCAAAATCGGCCGCCTCGAACCGAGCCTCTGGGATCACACCGTAGAAATCCGCGGATACTTTCGGGCGCGCCTCCGCATTCGGCAGTCGTTGCGTTAAGGTGGTGGCGAGATCACGAATCAGGCGTAACTGATCCTTTAAGGGTAGTTCTTGAGCTTGCTCCATTACTTTTTCGTAAGCTAATTCGGTCGCCATAAAATTTCCTCTATGGCAGATTTTAACACTCCCCACTGTAATGCACAACACCAATCCGTCTAAAAGTTGTAATGGTTTGTTCGGGTGTAGTCATTAGTCATTCGCCAGTGACTAGTATATGGTTTCACTAAAATGTATCTATAAAAGTAAAAATGTGCTATGCTGAGAGCATGGCAAGAAAATCAACTCGTTCGAAATTAGTGTTGACCCCTGACGAAATCACGCTGCTCAATCAACTCCGCCAATCGCG
>JACOSC010000028.1 GCA_016179055.1 Acidobacteriota bacterium | reverse complement strand
TTTATTTCCGCTTCCGTGAATGTTATAGTAATCATCGTATCCTGCCTCGCTGATCGTACGGAAGTTTTTCGAACACTCTTCCAATACTATCACTGGGCAGGGTACCTTCAAAATGTCAGTTTATGACCGTTCACAGTATACATTACATTCCCTTCCATGCGCTCTTTGACGGCAGGAACTATCTGATTGAAAACCATGAAGTATCTTATGCGCCGAGCGCCTCGGTCTTTCGCCTCTGCCAAAAGAAGGCGCCGAAGCCGGCGGGCCGGGCTCTGATCGTGGGCGTGCCGGGTGATACCATTCCCAGCGTCGAAGAAGAGGTTAGGACGATTGGACGGCTGTTTCCCGATCACACCCTGTTGATTGGTGGCGCCGCCACGAAGCCGGCCCTGGGACGCTACGCCTCGGAGAGCGCCCTCATCCACTTGGCAGCCCACGGCGTTTTTCGCTATGATAATCCTTTGTTCTCGGCTTTAAGATTGGCGGATAGCTGGCTGGATTTTCATGACATTTACAACCTGGATTTAAAATCCGACCTGGTGGTGCTGAGTGGCTGTTACAGTGGTCTCAACCGCATTGCCCATGGCGATGAGCTGCTGGGCTTGATGCGGGGGTTTCTTTATGCCGGGGCTGCCTCGTTGCTGGTCAGTTTGTGGGCGGTCAACGACCGCTCCACGGCGGAGTTTATGCAAAGCTTTTACAGCCAGTGGAAGGACGGACAGCCGAAACGGTCGGCGCTGAGGGCCGCTACCTTGGCGATCAAAGAAAAGTATGACCACCCTTATTACTGGGCTCCATTTGTTTTAGTCGGAAGGAGGTAGGCATCATGTGGCCAAATGGTTGTAGCGCAAAGATATGCGGTTTTGGGTATATCAAGCTGCTTATCTTGAGCTGTCTATTTATCTGCTGGGGGTTGATCGTTCCGCTATCGGGGCAGGACTTCGTGCCGAAAGAACTGGTTGTCTCGATAAGGCCGCCGGTTGACATCTATCTCTTGGGATTCCAATATGGGTTTGTGCCTCTCGAACAACTGGAGGGAACTCGAATTTGGCGCGTGCGCACGCTGCGGGATTTAATTGATACGCTTAATCGACTGATCGGGGACCGATTGCGCGTAGAGTTTGCCGAACTTAATTACATCTTCGCCACGCCGGAAGCCGAGCAACAGAGCATGGCTTTTGTTGATGAGGATAGCCCTCCCTATATCCATAGAGAATCCCCACCCCGATTTTTCAACCAACCGGCCTATCTGAAAATCCAAGCGGATCAGGCGCATGGCATTTCGACCGGTCAAGATATTATTGTCGCGGTGGTTGATACGGGGACGAGTTTCACGCATCCGGCGCTCAGCAAACGGACGCTGCTCGGCGGGTGGGATTTCGTCGATAACGATCCGGATCCCACCGATGAGCCCGGGAGGCCCGGGGACGCTGGTTACGGTCACGGGACTTTTATTTCCGGACTTATCACTCTGATCGCGCCGGATGCGTGGATCCTGCCCTTGCGGGCGCTCAAACCATCCGGCAGTGGCACTTCGTTTAACGTGGCGCGGGCTGTACGCTATGCCAGGGACTTCGGCGCTCATATAATCAATCTAAGCTTGGGCCTGACTCGGCAAACGATGGTTGTGGAGGCCGCGATCGCCTATGCCGCCGAAGGGCAGGTATTTGTGGTGGCCTCCGCCGGCAATCAAAATACTCATGAGCTGCAGTATCCGGCCTCTAGCCGGAATGTGACCGGCGTGGCCGCGGTGAACAACGACGATATTAAGGCCTCTTTCTCAAACTTCAACGAACGAATCTCCGTATCGGCTCCCGGCGTCGATATCTACAGTGTTTTTCCCGGCGATGTGTTCGCGTCCTGGAGCGGGACCTCATTCTCGGCCGCTCTGGTAGCGGGTGAAGCCGCCCTGGTCAAGGCCTTGTGGCCGGATCGCGGTTGGAGGTTTGTGCAGAATATCCTCAAGCTATCCTCCGAGGATATCTATCCGCTGAACCCCGGCTATGTCGGAAGACTGGGTGCGGGACGGATCAATTGTTTATCGGCTGTACAGGTTGAGTGATTTTTCAAGCTCTCAGCTTTTTCATGTGGCCAACGCTTATTCTTTCTGTGGGGGCATGCGCCCTTGGTTGGAAAATCCCGCGAGGCTGGGCGGGCGAACAGATGGCCGAAGTCCATTTTCCCAGGATGCGCCAAGACAAGTAAAAATTGAAGTGTTTGTTTACCGGGTTCGGTTCTCCATAAATACTCATTTTAAATATTCAAGTCTGTCCTCCAACATCATCTGAGATTGCTTCGTACGCAGCAGCGGACACTCCTCGCAATGACGGCGGTGGGGATGAGTATTAATAATGATCACAATCGGATCATTTCCTGCCCCGGTTGCTGAACCGCGAGGAACAACAACATATAATCTCTCAATTGGCGAGTGATGAGAAAATTGTGCCGGACATGCTCCCGCCCATTTTCTCCCATTTTTTTGGCATAGGCGGGTTCGCTGAGGAGTTGTTTTAACCAATAGGCGGTGCCCTCAACGGAATGGGTCAGAATCCCGGAATATTTATGAGTGATTTGCAACGGAATTCCCCCTGCCGCTCCGGCGATGACCGGCTTCCCTTTCCACAATGCCTCGGTCACCGTTAAACCAAATCCTTCGCGAAGAGATTTCTGTATAACCACGGTAGAGACCCGCTGAATGGCGTTAATTTCCAGGTGGCTCGTCGGAGGCAGGCACATCACCAGAATATCAGAGTCGTGGCCAGCCCTCTCCCGCACCTCGCTTAAAACTTGAGCTCCTTCGGGATCGTCATCGGCCGTTCCTCCTGCCAACAAGAGCCGTGCGTCGACGTAGGGCTTTATTTTTTCAAACGCCTCGATCACTCCCAACGGATCCTTCAGCCGGTCGAACCGCGACACTTGAGTGACCAGCGGCTTATCCGTCGGTATATTGAGTTTCTCGAGGACGCTGTTTATTTCGGCTGCGGTCATGTCCCGATTTTTCTCGCTCAACGGATCGATCGAGGGCGCAATCAAGACCTGAGGAATCGATAATTTTTGAGCGAAGCTCGGCGCGGAGGCCACAGAGGCATCGTATTGCTCCACATACGGTTTGAGAAAATCCCATACGTTCAGATTCGGGTGAGACAGATCGATATGGCATCGCCAGATCCAAGTGTTCTTGGTCTGCCTCCTCTTTTTCACCAAGGCCACAGGTTGAGGGTCGTGAATGAAAATGATGTCCTGGTCCAGCGTCATTTGCGTCAGATTCATGTCCAGCGTGTCCGTGTAAACTGCAAAATCCTTAGGCGTCACTTCCTCAGCGCCGCCATGCAGGGCGTTATGGAATTTTTTCGTCACCGAATAAAAATCCTCGCCCCCTTTGATCACGTCCCAGCGTGCGGTCATCCCCAGTTCGACGAGAAGCGGTACCAACCGGCTGAGGATTTCAGCCACTCCCCCTCCTACGGCCGTCGCGTTGACGTGAAGGATCGATTTTCCTTCGAGCCGCTTTCCCAGCAAATAAATCTCATCCAACGAGTTTGGCGGAACGAGGTCTCGATATTTTTCAAGAATCAACACGGTGCAATTTCTCCACGCGTCTCTCGACAAACCTGATGATTCTTTTGCGAAGTCCCTCCAAGGTTTGCGTGTAAGGATCCAGGCCGGCGACTTTTTTGGCCAAATCCGTTTCGCCCAATTGTGTTTCGAACCAATCGGAAAAATCATTGATTCCGAGCGGAGGCCGCAATTTCGCCTCAAACATATGAAGGTACAGGCAGGAGCTGCTCACTTTTTTTAATCCATCAACGAATTGATTCAAATCATGAACGATGATCCCCGTCGGTATGGAAAAGCGGATGGCTCGCATCAAATAAAGTTCCTTTCCTTCAGGAGCTTGGCGCAGCATTCCTCCCGCTTTCAAATACAATTCCATCATGGAGATAAAGGCTTGACGGAGGGCCTCCAGAGAATTGAATCTGACGGTATCGATAGCGGCCATTTTTTCCCCCAACCTTTCGTCTTGAAGGATATGCGTGACCCAATAAGCAAAATCATTTGGGGGTTCAGGTACCAGATGTTGATGTTGTTCAAGAAACTGGTGAGTATGCTGATATATCACGGATTCGGGGACCTTGCACAAATGATCCAAAAGTTCCTGCAAATTCCTGGCGCATAAGCCCGTCATGACCATTAGGCTCAGTCGTGAATAAAATTGAAAGGGTTCTTTTGCTTGTGGAATCATCATAATACAGAGTGAAGCCATTTCAGAAAATGCAAAACATCCGGTTGGCTCTCCAAGTAATATTGTGCGACCGAATCGGATCGGCGGCCGACACGAATCGAAATCCCGCGGCGGTTGATAGAGCGAAACATATCTTCATCCGTGTTATCGTCCCCCACGGCAACAAGGAAAGGGCGACGCAAATGGCGGCTTAAAAAAAGCGCCGCCCGACCTTTATGCCAAGCTACCATCGGCATCATCTCCCACACTCTCTTCCCCGCCATCCACCGGATGGGTTTCATCTTCATGTCTTTCATCAGCGCTCTCATCTTTTGCCGGAAATTTACTCGGTGACGATCCTTCACCCGCCTGTAATGAATGCTCAGCGTCAGCCCTTTATCTTCGACGATAACTCCCCGTATTTTTCGAAATTCATTTTTAATGATCGGCTCCAAACTCTTAATAACAGGTCTTAGCGCGAACGCCCGGGGATGTTTGAATTTGAGATGCGGTCCCGTTATTTCCAAACCATGATTCCCCGCATAATAAAGTTTGGCCGATCGAACGAGCGCCTTCACATCATGAACGGATCGCCCTGTGACAATTGAAACGGCGAAAGACGGCCGCGCGCCGAGGTTTAAGAGAGCCGATCGAATGGCCCGCGGCATGCGAGCTTTCTTAGGTGTCGGCGCCAACGGAGAAAGGGTCCCGTCGAAATCGAGCAACAGCAAAATCATGGGTGCTGAAGCGATGCGGAATTTTATTTCTGATTCATGAGCCCACAGATTTCGCATGGATATTCACCGAGGCATCCGTCGGAATCTCAAGACGAATCCTCGTTAGCTCCTCCATCAAATTTCCCGCCCAACGGTAGATGTTATGCTCCTTCACCGTTTCGCGCATTCGTTTCATTCGAATCATTTTTTCTTCCGGTTCCATTTCCAAGGCCATGCCCATGATGTCCGCCATCTGTTCGATGTCGTAAGGGTTCACGATCAAAGCGTCTTTCAATTCCCTAGACGCCCCGGTGAAAGGACTCAATATCAAGACGCCCGTTTCATCCTCGCGGGACGCCACGAACTCTTTAGCCACCAAATTCATGCCGTCATGCAGAGATGTCACCATGCAGAAATCCGCGCGTTGATAAAAAGGGAGGATTTCCAGATGACTATGATGTTTTTCCAAAAAGACGATCGGTTTCCAATCTTTGGTTTTAAACCTCTGGTTGATCTGATCAGCCATCGCCGCGACCTCCACCAAAAAATCTTGATACCGTTTGATGTGCGTCCGGCTGGGTTCTCCGAGCTGAATGAACGTGAACTGACCTTGATATTGATGATACTTTTCCAAAAAGCGTTCGATGGCCCTGAAGCGCTCGAGCACACCTTTCGTGTAATCCATGCGCTCGACCCCGACGCCGATAAACTTGGCGGTGATTCCTAAATTTTGAAATAAAGTTTTCTCATCGTGTTTAACGAGGGCGCCCTTCGCTATATCTTGGAATACCGATGGATAAGCGACGCTGATCGGGAAAGGTTTAACGAGCGTGCTGTGTCCTTCTTTAACGACAGTGAATCGTTCCCAGTCGACGCGGGATTCCAAAATTCGATCCACCGTTTCAAGAAAATTATTGCAGTGAAACTGAATGTGGAATCCAATCAGATCAGCACCCAACATGCCCTGAAGAATTTCTTTCTGCCACGGACAAATGCCGAAAGCCTCTGGATTGGGCCAGGGCACATGCCAAAACAGGGCGATCCGAGCATCAGGCCGTCTCTCCTTGATCAATCGCGGGAGGCAGGCAAAGTGGTAATCCTGTATAAGAATGCAGGGCTCTTCAACGTCTTCCAACTCCTCCAGCGCAGCTTGCGCAAATTTCTCATTGACCCCCATGTAATAAGACCAGTCCTCGGATCGAAAGATGGGACGGGTGAAAGCGATGTGGCACAAAGGCCACAGTCCTTCGTTGGAAAAGCCATAGTAGTACCCCTGTTCCTCCTCTGCCGTGAGCCGCACCCGTTTAAGCGTGTAAAGCGGATCGTCCGGCGGGACTTTGATCTTCCCTTGAGCCGGTTTTTCACAAATTCTTTTAACCGCTGAGCCGTCCAAAGAGTTTCGGCTCGTCGCCGCAGCTTGGCTTCTTCTTCGGCCGCTTTCCTGGCGATAGTGAGCTGCAGAGCCAACGCCGTTGCTTCACTGATGATAGGAGAAAAAATGCCCGTGGCGGGGTGACGGACCATCGGCAGAGTGGATTCTTTTCTTAAATCTTTGATCCATTCTGCGATTTTATCGATGACCCCTTGGATGCTCCGTTGACCGATAAAAATGGTTAATAAAATGATCAAAATTAATTGCGGGAGAATCACAAAAAAAGACCAAGTCCACATCCGCCATAATTGCGCGCACAGACCGGAGGTGTCTTCAAAAAAGACGAGGCTGCCGCTGCCACCGGTTTGATAATGCAAGGGAAATGAAAACACAAACGCCTGTTTGCCATGAAGAACGGCTTGACGTTCTTGTGCGCGAGGCAAAACCAGCAAATCGTCAATCAAGTTCGGATTGGATTGATAGAGGGACTCAAAACCGTCGGACGCCGCCACAAGTCGCCCTTTCGAATTAAATACCGCGCCGTCAACGGTTCGATCCTCGGATTTAAAATCCGTCAGAATTTTTTGGACGACTTTAGACATTGACTCGGCAGGGATAACCTCCATAACATTTTGCAGACTTTTCGCCAGCACCCGTGAACGACGCATGACTTCTTCATGATGCTTGCGATTTTCATGCCGTATTTCGAGCGCCGCGGAAATAGCCGCGATCGACACGACCCCGATTAAAAGGAATATAGTGAACCGATAATTTATTCGCATTCTTGCGTACCGAATTAAATGTAAACAGCGACTATCTGTGATTCAGACACTGGGTATTCGTCATCCGCCGCGGGGAATGGCGATAACTTTTGACTCAGAAACTGTACATTGTCTGAATCACGATTAACCAGCTATTTTTTCATTGCATTCGACGAGTTTATCGAAATAAAATCCTTGCCCGTATTTAACACCCAACCTCTTTTAAAATATAGATGGGAAATCCAATCTTCCTGATGGAGAGAAGTCTACCATAGTCGGGAACGATCTGCGACGAAAAGCAACGCGGCGGCAAGACTCTTTAGAAATGTCACATGAATTAACTCGTTAGAAATGTCGTAACTGTTCAAGGGAGTCTGCTGATGAGCCTATCGACCTATACCGGACCCTACGTGGACCCTTTCAGGGTCCGGCCGGGGGCGATGGCCTTCCGTGGGTGGCGCGGGCACCACGCACGGCTATTAACAAGGTCCCCTTCGGGGACCGGCCGGCGACCGCCCTGAACGGTTACGAAATGTCATACGTCCTCTCATGGTTTTAGGGGGGGGTAACGGAAGGAGGGCGTAGCCCGACTGGAGTTACCCCCCGCGCCCACCATTTTGTTCAGGCTCGATTGGCTTTCTGTTCGCCGTGCCATCGGCGCCAAGGATGATTCGGTCCTGGAATATATTTCTTTCTCGGCATCGACGGGCGCACTTTTGGTGGCGCCCCGACACTGTCGGGGCCGTTCGGGAAGGTCCTTGTACTTGAACACGCAACCTTTGTACAGTCGATGAATCGAACCATCCAACCATTCGCGGATCGTCAGTTGGTTACTCAGGTCGCGGTAATCCGGAGTTGTCTTTCAGAATCTGAAAATAGCGATTGTGGCTATGCACCGTCCAGTCGTTATTCATCTGGCGTTCTTGCGCCATACAAAAGACCGTTCGTAAATCGAGTCCTTCGGAACGGGTCGATGAAAATCAACCGGGCTTTTGGCCGGTACGGTGAAGCGCTCATTGAGACTATCCAAATACGTATCAATCAAGAAGTCATTGGCCGTTGCGGGATCGGCAATAACGGCCAACTGTAATTCTTTGACCAAACGATGCGGATAACAATCGATCTGCCGCCCCGTTGATTTTGGCTCGCACAGGTTTGAAAGGGGGGCAAAGACCACCCGGTTTTCTCACCTGGTTATGATGGTTTGAAAACCGGGAAAGCCTTTGCCGCCCCGAGGTGGGGCGGACCCCCTACGCCTGTCCGCCCCTGATCCATGGGTGAGGTCACTTATGCTCCAAGCCCAAGGCGGGCAGCATTTCGCCGTGTAGGATGTCGCAGTCCGGTGACGAAACTCCGCACACATAATTTCCGCAAGTGGAATCGGCATCATCAATGGTCCAATTGGCCGAATACGTGGGGAACAGGAGGCTGCAAGAGTCATAAGTCGTATATACTATATAGAGCCCCGATGCGTTCAACTCCACCTCGCCACCCGCTTGACCAACAGGATTGCTGACACATCCGGGCAGACGAAACAAAGGAACATCGAAACTACTGACCCCGGCCTTATCCAATGCCACAATGATGGCCGGACATTCTTGCTTCTCGCACGGCGTATCCGCTCGCGCAAACTTGCAGGGAGTAATAACGCCAATATCCACGCCGGCCAACCCGAAAGTTGAGACCATCAGCGTTGTTATAGCGAATAACATCAATTTCTTCATAGTAATTTCTCCTTTTTTAGTAATGTGGTCAGCCAAGAAATTGAGCTGGCCAGCGTTTTTCTTATGGCCACGGTTTCCAGCCTGTGGGTCCTCCCTCTAAATGGTCCGTAACCTATAGGACTGAGGGGATCCAAGATCTTTTTTCTTATTGGCCGTCAAACACCGGGAGGCCCTGCCCTCGGCCATTGCCGATTTACGTTGCGACGATTCACCGGTGAGGAGATTATGGGGTGATGCGGCGCTTTTGCAAAGAAAACCATACCCTATGTATGTTGGATCAACATGGAACGTCACCTCACTCTGCAACGTTCTTAGGCTTACAAATACGTAGTGCCCAATTTGCCGGCTACTTTG
Source organism: Acidobacteriota bacterium (assembly GCA_016179055.1). Classification (GTDB taxonomy): domain Bacteria; phylum Acidobacteriota; class UBA6911; order JACOSC01; family JACOSC01; genus JACOSC01. The sequence continues at coordinate 12,540 of JACOSC010000028.1, read as the reverse complement.
GACATCATCAGCGCAATTTTTGAAGGCTGGTTTTTGGTAACTGTTCACGGCGTTCACTGAGACCACACAAGAGACCCCCAGCGGAAGCTGGGGGAGACTCAGGCCCGGCCTACTCCGGCGACGCCCCACTCCCCCAACCCCCTCTCCCCGCCGGGCGGGGAGAGGGGGCCAGGGGGTGAGGGGCTTGATCTAGGCTGGATCTTGAAGCTCCCCCGGCTTCCGCCGGGGGCATCCACCCCCCGTGAACGGATACGGTTTTTGTTTGCGGAAGGATTCTGGCAGGCCGCGAGGCGGTAGGAATTCTCTGCCGGGACGGTATTCCAAATGTTGTCGTATAAAGCGTACAGCTTTCAACCATCAGCCGTCAGGACCAAACGCGTCCAACCGAGCAGGCTGGCGGCTGATGGTTATTTTCAACGCAGAACCGCGTCAGAAGGAAAGCTTAATCGCCACTTGCATAATGCGCGGCGGCACGCGCGCTTTGCTGATCGCGCCAAACGACGCGCTGGAGACGCAAGCTTGCCAAGCGGCGCGTGCCGGTCAGGCGGCGCCTTCGTTAGCGACCGTGTTGGCACGTTGTCGTCAGGCATGCACCCGGTCGCTACCGCTCACGGTTCTGTATCAGTGCAGCTAACATGTTCCCGATTCCCGCCAAACCAACGGAACCGATACCGGTGCTCTGATGAATTTGCAGAGCCCGCCTTGACGCCGTCCGGCCGTTTTTCTATGCTTAATCGGTCCATGATCGCAAAAGCTTTTTTACGAAGCTCTCTGAAATATGTATCATCGATTAACGACAGTACCATGGCAGGAGTTGCTTGCAGTTGAGGAGGATTCGTCCATGACTTACTTTGTTACCGGCGCTACCGGATTCATTGGCCGCCATCTTGTTGAGAAACTGCTTCGCCGTGATGGGACGATTTTCGTCCTCGTTCGGCCGAGTTCCCTCCCCAAACTTGAGGCTCTGCGCCGGAGCTGGGGAGTCGATAAGAAACGTGTCGTGGCTGTGACGGGCGATTTGGAAAAGCCGAAGCTGGGCGTTAGCTCCGCCGACCTGCGGAAACTCCGCGGCCGCATCAAACACCTGTTCCACCTTGGCGCCCTCTATGACATCGGCGCCAGTGCTGAAAGCCAGCAGGCTACCAACGTGGAGGGCACGCGTCACGCCTTGCAATTGGCCGAGGCCATCGATGCCCAATGCTTCCACTACCTCAGTTCCATCGCCGTTGCGGGTCTGTACGACGGCGTCTTTCGCGAGGATATGTTCGCCGAAGCCGAAGAACTCGACCATCCATACTTCCGCACCAAACATGACAGCGAGAAATTGGTACGGCAGGAGTTGCAGCGCCCGTGGCGCATTTACCGGCCCGGTATTGTCGTCGGCCATTCCCAGACCGGAGAAATCAACAAAATCGACGGGCCTTACTATTTCTTCAAATTGATCCAGAAGCTTCGTAGCCTTTTACCGCCTTGGATGCCGACGATCGGTCTCGAGGGCGGTCGCCTCAATGTCGTGCCGGTAGATTTCGTCGTCAACGCCATCGACGAAATTGCCCACCAGCGCGGGGAAGACTTCAAATGTTTTCATCTCACGGACCCGGAGCCCAAGCGCGTCGGCGAGGTTCTGAATCTGTTTGCGCGCGCCGCGCATTCGCCTGAGATGACCATGCGACTGAACGCGCGTGTGTTTAGCTTCATCCCGCCGGGCGTTATCCATGCCATCGCTTCGCTGGCGCCGGTGCGACGCATAACTAACCAGGTGCTAGCGGATCTGGGTATCCCGCGCGAAATATTGAAGTTTATCAACTATCCCACCCGTTTCGACAGCCGTGAGACAGAGCGAGCGCTAAAAGGCACGGGCATTGCCGTGCCGCCGCTGGAGAACTACGCGCATCGCCTGTGGGATTATTGGGAGCGGAACCTGGATCCAGACCTGTTCATTGACCGCAGCTTGAGCGGCCACGTGCGGGGCAAAGTCGTCATGGTCACGGGCGCGTCGTCGGGCATAGGCAAGGCCACGGCGCTTAAGTTGGGGGAAGCGGGCGCCAAAGTCATACTGGTGGCCCGCCGGTCGGAGAAGCTGCTGGAAACCCAGCAGGAAATCGCGGCCAAGGGCGCCACGGCCTTCGTGTACCCTTGCGACCTTACGGACATGGAGTCGTGCGACAATCTAATCAAACAGGCGCTCAAAGATCACGGAACGGTGGACATTCTCATCAACAACGCGGGCCGCTCGATCCGGCGCTCTATTGCCGCCTCCTATGATCGTTTTCACGATTTCCAGCGCACCATGCAACTTAATTATTTCGGTTCGCTGCGACTCATATTGGGTTTTCTGCCGACTATGGTCAACCAGCAGCGCGGACACATTATTAACCTTTCTTCTATGGGCGTGCTGGCCAATCCGCCCCGCTTTTCCGCTTACGTGGCGTCAAAAGCGGCGCTCGATACGTTCTCGCATTGCGCGGCGTCGGAGTTCGCCGACAATGGCATACACTTCACGACCATTCATATGCCGCTGGTAAGAACTCCGATGATCGCGCCGACGAAGCTTTATGACCGCATGCCCACGATCTCGCCCGAAGAGGCAGCCGACATGGTTGTGCAAGCGATTATCTACAAGCCGGTAAGGATTACGACTCGGCTCGGAATCTTTGCTCAGGTTTTGCACGCCATCGCGCCCAAGATGGCGCACATCATCCTCAATACGGCCTTTCGTATGTTTCCGGATTCCGCGGCGGCGCGCGGCGTGGAAGAAGGTAAGATCGAGCTGACTCCCGAGCAAGTCGCCTTTACGCAGTTAACCCGCGGCATCCACTGGTAAAGACCGAAGGCGGGGACGAGTCACATTCGGTGATCTTTGGCTGAAGTATTGACAGAGCCATGAACTCATTCATGGTGTCATGACTCAACCGGCGTCATCGCTAACAGGAATGGATGGAGTAAGGTTGGATATAGCCCCTTCGCTTAATCAACGATCATCTTGGTCGCATTGGAAATGGATACTGACGGGATGCGCGCTGGTTGCCCTTCACATCGGATTGGGTTGGCTTTCAAGGAGTTTTGTCGATGGCCGCCACTGGCCGGAAAAGCCAATTCTCATACTGGTTGGGGTCGAGCTCATAAGCGGCGCGCTGTACTGGTTCGTCGTGCGCGGCTTACCCGACGCCATCGCTAACGAGCGGTGGCTCGCCTGGGCCTGCGTAGTCGGTGTCATGATGCGCGCCGCTATGTTTATTTCGGCCCCCATGATCGTGGACGATTACTACCGCTATCTTTGGGACGGCGCCGTAACCGCCCACGGAGTAAATCCGTACACTTACGCGCCCAGCCAGGCGCTCGCCGGTGGAGACAACTCCGGTGCGGTTCCGCTAATCCTCAATCGTCTGGCGAAGGAATCGGGAAGCGTGGCCTCACGGATCAACCATCCGTCCGTGCGATCCATATACCCACCTACGGCGCAAGCCGCGTTTGTACTGGCGCACTGGATCTCTCCTTGGAGTCTTCGCGCCTGGCGCCTGGTGGTTCTTTTATTGGATGCGGTTACCTTTGGCCTTATCCTCGTGCTCTTGCGTGAGCTGGGGCTCCCTCTCCTGTGGGCGGTCATCTATTGGTGGAATCCGCTCTTCGTAAAGGAAATTATTAACTCCGGCCACATGGATGTCGTGGTCCTGCCGTTTGCACTGGGGTCGGTATTATTAACCCTCCGCCGCCGGCACGAGTGGGCGCTGGTCTCGCTAGTCATGGCGATTGGGGCCAAAGTCTGGCCGATTGTTTTGCTGCCGTTGGTCGTGCGGCCCCTGCTCGACAACCCTAAGAGACTTTTGGCCGCATTGGGTTTGTTCGGGCTCCTGCTGGGCATCCTCCTTTTTCCTATGTATAGCGCGGGTCTTAATGAAAGTCACGGATTAATCGCCTATGGGCGAAGTTGGGAGATGAACGACGCGCTGTTCATGCTCTTAGTGTGGATGGCCAAAATCGCTCTTTCGGTTAGCGGCCAACCGCCTGGCTACGCGCAGCCCGTAGTGCGACTTTTAGCGGCGACGGTGATTGCCGCTTGGACTATCCTGCTCGCCCGCCAAAAAAGTATAGACCCCAAAGATTTCTGCGAGCGCAATCTTTTGATTATTGCGGCCGTGTTCCTGCTCAGTCCCGCGCAATTTCCCTGGTATTATGTCTGGCTGTTGCCATGGTTGGCCATTCGACCACGCCCATCGCTGCTGCTGCTTACCGCGTTGCTGCCTCTCTATTATTTGCGATTTTATTTTTACGCACACAATAACGTGGCCATTTCCGATTATGGCATTGTCTGGTTGGAGTACGTTCCCGTGTGGAGTCTCCTTATTCGAGAATGGTATGTCGGGCGCGTTCGCCACACGAATCTACCATCGGGAGTCATTGCTTGATATGAGAAACCATAAGGCGATTGCCGTGATCATTCCCGCCCTCAACGAGGAAGCTTCCCTCGGAAACGTTCTGGCGGCGATTCCCGATTGGGTCGATGACCTCATAGTCGTTGATAACGGATCTACAGACCGCACCGCGGAAGTTGCGCGTCTCCGCGGGGTCCGCGTCGTAGCGGAGCCGCGGCGGGGCTATGGCTCCGCATGCTTGGCCGGCATCGCGGCATTGCGTGATCCTGACGTCGTAGTATTCCTGGACGCCGACTACAGTGATTATCCCGAAGACATGGCGCAGCTCGTGGATCCCATCGTCTACGACTCTTTTGAAATGGTTGTCGGCTCTCGTGTCCGAGGACGTTGTGCGGCCGGCGCCTTGACCCCGCAAGCCCGATTTGGCAACTGGCTGGCCTGCGCGCTTATTAAATTTTTTTGGAAGGTCATCTACACCGACCTTGGTCCCTTTCGCGCAATTCGTTATGCGACGCTTATGCGTTTACGACTGCGCGACCCCGACTATGGCTGGACGGTGGAAATGCAAATCCAAGCGGCCCGCGCCGGAATTCCCATTCAGGAAGTGCCCGTTCGTTATCGCCCGCGGATTGGGCAATCCAAGATATCGGGGACATTAAGAGGCGTGTGGGGCGCCGGAACCAAAATCCTTTCCACCATTTTCCGATTGGCATTTGATTCCTTCACAACACCGGCCGGCCGTTAACGGACTTTGCGCGTCCGGCTGAGCAACTGCGCCGCGGCCACACTGATTCTGCGGCAGCCGCGCGACCCGACCGTTGCTTGGCACAGGGCCCGACGTCGATTAGGCCGTAACCAGGCCTAACGGAATACTCCTCTTGACAATAGTCGTTAGAACGACTATAATCCGGTCTTTGTTCGTAAGCGCGATTTAAAGAGTATGGCCGGCAAACTTCGGGACGAGATTAAGCAGCAGAAGGCATTTCGCAGTGCGGAAGAGGAAGCGTTCTTGAACCTGCTGCGCACGGCGGATACGCTGATGCAGGGGATAGCAACGGTTCTTAAACCGGCCAAGCTTTCTCCGGCGCAATATAACGCCCTGCGAATTCTGCGCGGCGCCGGCGCCGGCGGATTGGGCTGCCGTGCGATAGCTGAGCGTATGATAACCCGCGATCCGGATATAACTCGACTACTCGATCGCCTCGAATCCCGTAAGCTGGTGACGCGCAGCCGCGGGAGAATTGACCGCCGCGTCGTCACGACGCGGGTTACGGCCGCCGGATTGCGCTTGCTCGGGCGGTTGGATGCCGCCGTGGATCAGGTTCACAAAGCACAATTGGGACATATGGACGATAACCAACTGGTCGCCATAATTGATTTGCTGGAAAAAGCCAGACAGAAGAAAATGTAATATTTTGCACAAAGTCACAGGAGGGAGAAAACAGCCATGAAACTTTGCCGAAGGCTCATGCTGCTCTTAACAATAACCGCTCTTTTAAACGGATTTTCTTGGGCGGCTGAGTACACGATCGATCCTGATCACAGTCAGGTCATATTTAAGGTCAAACACTTGGGCATTAGCACGGTCACCGGCCGATTTGAGAAACTTTCCGGTGCGTTTGAGTTCGATCCGCAGAACCCCGCGGGGGCCAAAGCTCGCGCGAGCATCGAAACCGCCAGTATCAACACCGCTATTGCCAAACGCGACACTCACTTGCGCAGCGCCGATTTCTTCGAAGCCGGGAAATTTCCGGCCATTACATTTATGAGCAAAGCGATCAAATCGACCAAGGATGGAAAGTTTATTATGAGCGGTGATCTTACCATGCATGGAGTTACACGATCCGTCGAGTTACAGGTGGAGCTCGGCGGCGTGATCAAAGATCCGTGGGGCAACCAGCGTGCCGCTTTTACCGGATCAACGACGATTAATCGGAAAGATTTTGGCTTAACCTGGAATAAAGCTATGGAAACCGGCGGCCTGGTCGTCGGAGAAGAAGTCAAGATCTCTCTGGAGGTAGAGGGCGTCCAGAAGCCCAGCGCCAAGGCGCGGCCATAAACATTAGTCTGGGGGTCTTTGCCACTGGTGTATGGCCGTCACGGTGGTCAACGCTGGAACCGGCGAGGAAGAGGACTCTCGGTTTATTTTCACAATCGGTTCAACTATGGCGCGTCGCCATAAGACCGCGCGGATCAGGGTTTTGATCGGCGGGAGACATATAAGGGTTTCGTGCCTTGGACGTAGGCTAACATGTTTTCTTTGAATCGACCCTGTTCGGACCAGTTCCGTTCTCGCTGCTGATCCTTGAATTTTCTATAATCCAAATCGGCATCCTCGCACATTTGAATGACGGCCGATTCATCTTCCATATAGCCATTGAGGTACCCAGCCAGAATAATGCGAAAGCCGTAGTCCGTATCCTCCTCCCCGTAAAGCCCATAATCTTCGCACCAAAATCCCAACCGCTCATGGGTTCGCTTGGGAATCAATATGCAACAACCGCCAAGGTTCCCGTTCTTCGGTCTTAATCTCATAGTATCAATTTGCTGCACAGCATAACTGGTGGGTTCCAGATTATAGGCGACCGCACCAACCTTGGGCGCATCATCAAGCACTTTGACCATTGGTCCAAGGAAGCTCTGTTTCTTTATCAGCATATCGTTATCCAACTTCATGTAATAGGCGCAGTCTTCCGCAGCCCAGCCGTCATTGGCGGCTACCGCTACCCCCCGGTTTTCGGGATGAAGAATCAGGTTCTTGATCAGACGATTCTGTTTTTGCCCCTGGAGCCATTCTACCGTGCCGTCGGTACTGCCATTGTCGACCACGGTGATGACGTATGGATAATCCGCGCTTTTGCGGAAGCTTTCGATGCACCGCTGGGTATAGCTTAGCCGATTAAAAGTGACGATGGAAACGTTTACGTATTTCGTATCAGACATACAACTGTGCGCGCGGCGTTGCGGACGTTAGAAGAGAAGCAAACATAGGTCAATATCCGGCATCAAAGCTGCGGATCGTACCCTAAGATTGTCCGCGTTAGAAGGGACCCATTGGCCATGGCCATATTGGGCAGTTACCTCGTTTTGTAGTTTAACAAAATTATTGGGATACAGCCACACACGGAGCGCCCCACGTGTGTCGTAACGAAGACTGGGGTGATGTGTTCGTGGACTGGCGAGGGCGCCTAGAGCAGACGGATCGTTGCCGGTCAACGATCCCCAAGCGGATTATGGCCCACGATACAGTCGGCCCCGGATTATTAGCATCCGACGAGATGAAAAGGAGCCTTGTCCGAAGGTATTCACCAAGCTAGCGCTAAAGCCGGGAGCAAGCGACACACAAGACCATCCTAAATGTCCAAACTCCAGGAATCAGCCCCGACACGTCGGGGCTGATTGAATTTAGGCCGGCCTTTCAACGCCGGTATAGCCAGTCCCGCTCACGCCGCCCGTCGCGTAGCGACGGTTGAAACGCGCACGGTCGGGATTCAACTGTCCCGACGTGTCGGGACGGGGCGTTCCGCCGGTCCTTGCCCGCAGGCCCTAAAGGACCTGCCTAAAGTCATTGGTCCCTACGGGACCACAACGGCTGAGCAGTTACAAACATTATTTGATACTGTTCAAGGGGCCTGCACGGAGACGTGCCGGGAGTGGCCGCGGCCGGGTAAGCGGCGTATGATGTACAGACCCGCTCGCTTACGGTACTGTATTAGTGGCTGACCAGTCACCAGTATTTATTGGCACGATTCTTTTTGCAAAGACTGTGTAGCTCGATTAGAATTTAGTATGTGGCGGCCGGCATGTGTCCCGCGCCATTGTAACATTATTATGGAAGAGCCCAAAGACCGGTATATTTTTTTAGTCGGATTCATGGGCAGTGGCAAGACCACCGTAGGACGGGCGCTGGCGCGGTCCCTCGTATGGCCCTTTAATGATATTGATGAGCAGATCGTTGCGCACGAAGGCCGCTCGATTTCCGACATTTTTCGCTTACGCGGCGAGCCTTATTTTCGCAAGATTGAGAGTGAAGTCCTTTTGTCCCTGGCGGGTCGTGGCCGCGCCGTGATAGCTCTCGGCGGCGGCACGTTCTGCCGGACGGAAAACCAGGCGTTCATCAAAGATCACGGCGCCTCGATCTGGCTGAACAGTTCGCTGGCCGACATACTGCGCCGGTTGCCCAGGGACGGCTCGCGTCCTCTCTTTAAAACGCCGGTGGAGGTCGAAGATCTCTTAGCCAGGCGTATTCCATTTTATGAACAGGCCGATTTAATCATCGCAACGAGCCAACGCCGGGTAGATGATATCGTCGGTGAAGTCTTGGAATGGCTGAAAGGCCGATGGGCCATCAAGGTCAATTTGGCTTAGGGGGGCCAACCGCGGCTATGCTCCGGGACGCGGAAATATCAACCTTGACCGCCGGCCGACGAAAATTGCGGTGTGGCCGATGACAGCTTTATGGCGCGTAGACCACGATTGTCGATCATGCCCAATTCCAACAAGCGATGCCTCTCGAAAGCCGTAAAGTTCCGTATGCCCTTATTAACGTCGTTGATGGAGTTTTCCTGCATATACTCGGCAATGATCTTGGCGCGCATGGCCAGCTCGTCCATATGAGACAAGCGGTCAATGATCTCGGGAGTTAGCGAGGTAAGATAGTCACGCAGGATAGTAATGGGCGATCTTTGTCGGGCGGTCTTGTCCGGTGAGGCGGAAGCCTGCGGCTTGGCCTGATACATGACGGTTTCTCCTGTTTCTGCCCGCACTCTTCCGGCGCCGCGGCGCTGGGAGGCCACTTTCCTCTCCATAGGCCGTCCGGCCATCCGTTCGTTCTCCCTATATATCGGCAGTCCACGAAAGGTCATTACTTAAATTTTGACCAAAGCCCGGTCAATGGCAGTCTGGTTGGGGAGGGCTCCAGGATTCGGCAAGAGCCGCTTGTTTCTGAAATTTGTGTTTCTCGGGCAAGATATTATGTAATTGATCAGGGGGGATCTATGGGCCACACGGCGCTTACCCGGTCGCTGCCGCTCCCGGCTGTGTATCGGCTGGGTGCCCTAACCCGGACAAGCCGGAACCAAACAGGTTTATTGAATGACGAATCCATACTATAATGTGAGAGCACTTTTAGTCATGGAGACAAGTATGCTAATCACAGAGCGCTATAAAGAGCTGATCGCCGGGATTCATGCCTGTTATGACCGGGTGGTTATCCAAGGTACCCTTGCGAACTGGTGTTATGCCCAGGGGATGACGGCCTTCCTAAAAGCGAAGCAGATTCGGATATTTGATTATGCCAAATTGGCCGAAGCACTCACGGAGGTGATTCGGGCTAATGCCCTGCGTGTGGCCCAAGAGGCCGGTCTGAAGATCGAGTTCATCCGCAAGAGCAAAGCCTTCCGCAAGGAAGCGAGAATCAAGGAAATTATTCGGGAGCGCGGGGAGCATCCGGGTTTGGTGCACATTTTTTCGGCCATGGAGACTTGCTCCAGCATCCCGACAGGGTCGGGACATGACAAACAGACGGGCCAAACGTTTCTCAAACCCCGACCTTGTCGGGGCAAATGCCTGCACTATTACTTTTACTTTATCGATAAAGCGTTCGGCCTGTGTTACCTGAGGGTACCCACCTGGTGTCCGTTCGCTTTACAATTTTATTTCAACGGGCATAACTGGCTGGCCCACCAACTGGACCAGCAACAGATTCCCTATACCAAGCTGGAAAACGCCTTTTTGGCTATCGGCGATTGGGCAAAGGCCCAGGAGTTATCGGACCATATCCGGATCGAGGACCCCGACCTTGTCGGGGCCCTGGATATCCTAGCCGCCCGGTTCTGTCCGGCCCTCCAGAAATATGGACGGGCCTTCCGCTGGAACACCAAGCCGACCGAATACGCCCTGGATATCGTTTTCAAAAAGCCATCTGACCTTAAAGCTTTGTATGAACCTTTAATCCGCACCGCCATTTTCGCGGTCAAACCGGAAGATATCGCCTCCTTCTTGGGGCAGAAGCTCCACCCCAACTATCAGGGTGAACTGGGCAATAAATTCAACGTTCGCATTCTCGGCACGAGAATCAAGCACCCAATGGGTGCAGTAACCATCAAGATGTACGACAAGTTCGGCCTCATCCTGCGCCTCGAAATCACGGTAAACGATATCTCTCATTTTAAGCATTACCGTGCGGTGAGGCAGCGTGACGGTAGTACGCTGCAAAAAATCGCATCCATGAAAAAGACCATTTACAGCCTGTTCCCCCTAATCCATATCCTGAAGGCCGGCACTCGCCGCTATCTGGAATTCCTCTCCGCCCTGGCGGACCCCTCCCAAGGAATCAAACGGCGGGCCAAAGTCTCCAAAACCGTGGAATCCCACGATCGCACTTACAAAGGATTCAACTTCTACAGCGAAGAGGACCATATTTTATTCACCGTCTTAGCCCGCGGGGAATTCAATATCTACGGCCTGCAAAACAAAAACCTGCGCCAACATTTATCGGATAAAAGCTCCAGCGCCATCACCAGAATCTTAAAACGTCTGAAAGCCCACGGTCTGGTAAAAAAAGTCGCCCATAGCTACAAATACCACCTGACCCAATTAGGCAAAGCCGTCATCGCCGTTGGCTTAACCATAAGAGAAATGCTCGTTGTCCCTGGATTGGCCGAAATTAAATCTTTCTGCCATTAATTTCTTTTTCCATTTTGGCAAGAATCTCAGCACAAACGGCCTATAATAATCAAAGACGCGATATCCGAGTAAAATCTTACAAAATACCACCGAACCTAACGATACGGTACTCGATCCCTTTTGCGGTTCGGGCTCCACGTGTGTGGCGGCCCGGCAGCTAGGTCGTCACTACATCGGCATAGAGTTGGACCACCACTACGGTCAGTTGGCGCAAACGCGACTCGGCGCGTGATCGCGCCGACCCGCGCGGCATCCATGAGAGGCTGCTCTGATCGCCGGGGCAGCCTCCTCTACCGCTGTTCAGTGCTCATAAGCGCTTCGCTGACTCGATCCATCCTCTACGCCCTCTACAGCCCCCAGGGGCCTCTCGCTCCGCTCCGGCTCCGCAGCGCCCGCCGGTCTCACGCCAAAGCACAAACCGCTTTGGCATGTCCCCGGCCCTTCTGGGGCGCTAAACGGCTCCTCCTTCGCTACGCCTAAGGTGATTTTCTTTTTTCCTTCTCCGGTTCCAGTGAGAGAAGGAAAAAAGAAATAAATGTTTTTTGTTTTTGAAGGAGGATAGACGAATGGATAAGCAGACCGCTCTTAATACACTCGAACAAGCTCTGGAAGCCCTGCTCTCGCAAGAAGGGATACGGCGCTTCTTGGAAATTCGTAAAAGCCTACACCAATACTCATTTTACAACGTCCTGATGATTGCCACGCAAAAGCCCGCCGCCACGATGGTCGCTGGTTATCAGCGATGGAAAGCGCTCAATCGCCAGGTGCGCAAGGGCAAAAAAGGAATCGCTATTTTTATTCCGCACTTCCGGAAAGCCCCGGCCGAACCCCACGCGGACGCTCTGGGGACCGATGAACTCCCTCGCACGCTGGTAGGCTTCGGGGTGGGCCATGTTTTTGATGTCTCGCAAACGGACGGTAAGCCGATTGGGGAATGGCCGGAACCGGCCAAACTGACCGGGTCCGATCAAGGCTTGCAGGCGCGTTTACACCAGGTGGCGGAGTCCTTCGGCCTCGTGGTGCTCGATGAAGCGCCCGAGAGTCCGACTGCGCAAGGGGACTTTAGCCATAGCACACGCACCATCCGCGTTCGGCCAACGAATGAGCCGAAGCAGCGCGCGAAAACGCTGGCACACGAGATTGGTCATGCGTTACTGCATAAGCCTGGGGATGGCCTCGCGCGTGATCAGAAAGAGCTAGAAGCCGAGAGTGTCGCCTACATCGTCATGGCCTCTCAGGAGTTGGATTCGGCCGCTTACACCCTACCGTACTTAGCCGGATGGAACGGGGATTTACCAACGCTCAAGGCCCGCGGCCTTATGCCGTTTGTGCTGAGATTCTTGCCAAAATGGAAAAAGAAATTGTAACCGTTCACGGGGGGGTAAGACTTCAGATGACCGGTGGAGGGTGATAGGGTAGCCTGTTGATTAGAGCCTGAGCCTATTTTTAGACGGTCATAAGTTTTTGCTGGACAAAGGCA
>JACOSC010000058.1 GCA_016179055.1 Acidobacteriota bacterium | reverse complement strand
TCCTCTTTGGGGGCAATCACTTTTGGGGTCGCCCGGTGCGTGAAAGACGCACGCCGGTAAATGAGGGGAATTAACCCCTCCGCGACAACGGGGAGGCGGAGGCTCCGGCCTCTGCCTTACCCTCTGGTATACCCTTTTGATCGATGAATACCTATGGAAGAAAACGACGGCGGTCTAGGAATTGATCTCCATTAGTGCGCCCTTTCAGGGCTGGCGAGTTGGGGACGCTTGCTTTCCAGGGGCTGCGCTGCGCTTGCCCCTGGCTATTATAGAGCGCTCCTTCGGAGCTTGGGATTGAACGCGGTAACCCACTCCTTGCAAATGTCCAAACTTCAGGACCCTGCGGGACTGGATTTTGGCATCCGCGCGTTTCTTAGGATCGAACTTCAGTCTGACGTGGCCGGCGCTAGATTAGCGATGGCGGCTTGTGCCGGCTGAGCTTCTTCGCGTATGCACTCGATAAGCCCGAATCTTCCTGATTACTCACCTTGACGGCTACTTATCTGTCGTTGCAGGCTTGGGGTTCTGTGGATGGCGGTCGTTGGGACGCCATACCAACCTGTCCGGTTATTATCCAGTTTATATACTTTTCGAGGTTGGTGTAACCATCGCCAGTGAAGTCGCCGTTGCGGTCCTCCGGGTCATTAGGATCTAGCCCAAACATTTCTTCCCAGAAATCCGGCATGCCATCCTGGTCGGTATCCTGCGGTGCCGGCAGCGACTCGAGCTGAGGCCAGCCGCCGACTTCGTCTTGTGAGTCAATGATCCGGCCGGCTTCATCGATAACCTGGTTTAAGACCCGCGTATCTACAGGGTCTCGGACTAGTGAGGCGCCGGCATTGGCCAGCACACGTTCATAGGCTGAGCCGGCCTCTTCGGTCTGAATGATCGGAAAATCAAACCGGCACCGCATCGGTGTATAGGAACCGGTGAACATGGCCCAGCCCGTATCCACGCCATCGTGTATACCGTCACGATTGCTGTCGATCAAATTACCCGATTGAAAAATCTGCGTACCGACGCTGCCGCCATTAAACACCCGCGTGAGCCGTGAGGGACCGGTCGATGGGCCGGCGATCGCGTAATTGCCGACGTAATTCATTCGGGTAGTGCCCTCGTCAATGGCGCCGCTATAACCGGCTTGCTGGCCCCAGTCGTAGACTACGTTGTTAACGAAATCCAGACCAAGGTCGTCGCCGACACGCGGGTTGCGGCTGCTGTGATGGGCGTAAAGATTGTGATGAAAGGTGAGGCCGCCATTGCCGTAACGCAGGAGTGACCCATAACCATGTTTCCCCTTTTCGTGGCACGAATCATTCAGGCTCTCGGTAATCAACGACCACTGCACGGTGACCCGGTCCGAATGGGTCACGGATAGCGTCTCATCAATACTCCACGAAGCGGAGACATGGTCGATGATGACGTCCGTCGCGCGGACCGCATTTAGTGAGTCGTCCTGTAATCGAGGACAGTTGATGTCGCCTGGGCGAAAGCGCATGTAGCGCACGATAACGTTGTGGGTGTTCGCGATACTGGCGGTCCATCCGCTGAGCGTAATGCCATCGCCGGGCGCCGTCTGACCGGCCAGCGTAAGAAAAGGTTGGTTGATGGAAAGTTTCGATGACAGCTCAATGGTTCCCGACACGTCGAACACAATGGTTCGTGGGCCATCGGCTGTTTGTATACCGTAGCGCAAGCTGCCCGGCCCGTTATCGTTCAAATTGGTCACATGGTAAACGTCCCCACCGCGTCCGCCGAGTGTGAAGGCCCCATAACCTTCGGCACTGGGAAATGCCGGAAGCGGGTCATCCGCAGCCGCCATCCCGGACCAACTCATGACGCCGATGAGAAATAATGAAATGATAAGTCGTAACCCTGTATCCATGTTTACCCTCCTTGACTTCCGATAGTCATCCTGGCTACCCATGTTTAGGGAGCTCTGTGCTATCATGAAGAGTACAATTCCCAGACCGTCTTACCGGAACTACTATTCGTCTGACGGCTGATTCTGAATTCGTGTTACCGGAGCCGTTGCAAGCTTTCTCTAATAGTACTGAGAGCCGATCATAAGCCTGTCAGATGGTAGCGGAGCCGGTCCCGCACGGGGGCTCTGGAGTTTGAACATTAGCCGCAGTTCCGCGCGATCCTTTCGTCCTCACCACTTCGAGCGAGCGCTTCGCCATAGCCCGAAGCTGGTTCGCGTAGCTCTGAAGGAGCGTTCTATAATAGCCAGGGGCAAGCGCAGCGCCGCCCCTGGTATGTAAGATTATATAAGTTATAAGCCCTGAAAGGGCGGGATACCCATCGGCGCGATGAATACGTATGGAAGACAGCGACGGCGGCCCAGGAATTGATCTCCATTAGTGCGCCCTTTCAGGGCTGGCGAACTGGGGACGCTTTCTTTCCAGGGGCTGTGCTCCGCTTGCCCCTGGCTATTATAGAACGCTCCTTCGGAGCTTAGGATTGTAAGCCTTACTCCACTCCCTGCAATTGTCCAAACTCCAGGATCCCGCAGGGGCTGGAGTTTGACATCCGCGCGTTTCTTATGATCGAACTTCAGTAATAGTAGCACCGGCACGAGGCGCCCGTAAAGCCTGCCCACCGGAAATTGACCGATCGGCCAATCCAGGCCGCATGGGAGTCCTTCCAAGCCATCGCGGGTTTGCCAATGCACAGACCGGTCACCACAAATCTGTCCCCTCAGAATGTTTAATCCCGCCAGGCAACAATCGTTACAAGCAGCCGGCGTTGCGCAAGGTTTGGATCAATGTTGGCGTCGTATCTTTGCAAGAACTATCGGCTTTGATATACTGCACCCCTTGGCTGTAATGTGATCTCTCGGGTAACTCGGCTGATAGTCATAGGAGGTGTCGTTTGCAAAACGTTAGAGAAAACCTGTTGAATCGTTTGGACAAACTTCTGGAAGCGGAACTTTCCGGAGTCGTGCGATATTTGCACTACAGTTTTATGATTTTTGGACCTAATCGGATTCCGATCACCAAGTGGTTTAGGGATAATGCCCTGGAGGGCATTAGCCATGCCGTGGCCATCGGAGAGAAGATCACGGCGCTCGGCGGCCATCCTTCGCTCAAGGTCCAGCCCGTACCGGAAACGAACCAGCACAATGTGCTCGAAATCCTGAAAGAGGGCTTGGCGTTTGAACGCGAGACACTCAACGAGTACCGTGCCTTGCTGAGAGAAGTGCAGGATGACGTGGCCTTAGAAGAGCTGGTGCGGCAGCTTATCAGAGATGAAACAAATCATATCGAAGAAGTCGAAAAAATGACGAGAACGATTGAGCGTTAATTCATCACGATAATTTAGGGGAGGGCCGGCGGTTGTAACTAAGCTTCGGCCCTGCTCCACTCCTATGGGGCGAGGAGCCGTGTGTCGGAACGTTTCGCTAGGCGTTCGCCCTGGGTATTCCTGTTATTCCGACTTTCACTTGCATGCACCCCTAAGGCACTCCCGGGGAGCGCCGGCATCTTGCCTGCAAAGGCCGTTCCTGGGGATAGCCGACATGCCGGTTGGAGTTTGGACATTTTGGCGGCCCGAAGTGCCGAGCCCCGCTCTGCGGGGCGGCAGCATAAAGCCTGGGGCGTGAGCCCCGGGAACGCGTCACTCCTACACAATAAGCCCCGCCCTGCGGGGCGACAGCATATTGGCGTTCTTCGGGTATGGCGCTGTCGCCCCGACCTTGTCGGGACTGGTGATCATTTCACGTTCTCACACCCTGGGGTTCCGCTGCGCTCCACCCCAGGCTTTATGCTTTCGCCCCGCAAAGCGGGGCTCTTCCGGCTTCGGAGACAGGCTGGCTCTCCTCCCCTGCGGGACCAAATAAAATGTCCTATCTCCAGATGCCGGCTGGAAGCCGGCGCTCCCAGGAAGTGTGCATGCAATTGCAAACCGCTATAAATGCCAACGGCCGTAATCTCTGTCCCTCGTTAGGCCATATCCAAATCATGCTTCGGCTTATAAATTGGATGGAGCGCGCATGGGCGCTTGTCATCGGGCGCGTTGGGCTACTGGTCACCGCGCTGGTTGTTGGACTTTGCCCACCGCCGTTTTGTGCCGCGCAAGACAGGGGGACGGAGCGACGCGCACAACAGTATCTCGATGAAGGACAAGCCGCCTATCGCAATGGCCGCATGGCGGAAGCCGCTAAAGCCTATGGCGCGGCCTTGGATCTATACAAGGCTTTAAGTAGCGAGAGTCCGATAGGCCTCTGCCTAACCAGGCTTGGCTTGGTTTACCTTGATCTTGGCGATTATGCGAAGGCGCAAGCTTATTCGGAAGCGGCCATCACCCACCGATCGTCCTTGGGCGATCGACGCGGGGTCGCGCACAGCTTCAACAATCTGGGGCTGGCTTTGGCCGGTCAAGGTCGATATAACGAGGCGTTGCCGGCCTTACGGAAAGCGCTGGATATCAACCGGCAGGAAAATGATTTCGAGGGCATGGCCGTTAATCTGCGGAACATGGGGCTCGTCCATTTCTACTATGGGCGATACCATGAGGTGCTAAATAACTATCATAAGGCTCTGGATATTATTGAGGCGCACCCTGAGGCCGGTTGGAGCGCCAATGAACGATGGGCCGTCCTCACCAGCCTGGGCGCGGTGTATAAGAAGCTGGGCTGGACGGAAAGAGCGCTACGCATCTACCTCGATCTACTCAAGACGCCGGCGCCCAATCGCAAAATACGCGTATACACATGGAACAATGTTGGAACTATCTATCGCAGCTTGGGCGATCCCATCAAGGCCAAGGAATATTACGAAAAGGGACTGCTGGAAGCGCAGCACTTGGAGAGTAAGCCATTGCAGGCCGTTCTGCTCAAGAACTTAGGCCTAATTCATTTGTGGCACTTACGAGACGTGGGCGGCGCCCGCAAGCATCTTGAAGCTTCACTGGCCTTGTCTATTTCACTGCGGGACGATTACGAAGAAGCCAATACGAACAATTATCTCGGCGAGACGGCGCGGCAACAAGGGCAGTTCGCCGCGGCGCGGGCGTACTATGAAAAGGCCCGTGAGATCTCGGGCAACTTGATGTTGCGGGAGGCGGAGTGGGGAGCCCTATTTGGGCTTGGGAAACTTTGCGAAACTCAGGGCGACCGCTCCGGCGCCCAACAGTTTTACAAAGAAGCGCTGGCAATTATTGAGTCGGCTCGCACGGCTTTGCGCGGCGAAACGCTGCGCAGCGGTTTTCTTACCGATAAGATCGACGTCTATGAAGCCATGCTGCGCACGTTGTTGACAGAAGACCGCACGGCGCACGATCCACACAGTATCGCCCAAGCGTTTGATTACGCCGAACGCTCTAAAGCGCGCGTCATGCTTGATCTCTTAAGCGAGGCGAGTGCCCATATCGAGCAGGGGATCCCCGTCGACCTTCAGTCCCGTCGCCAGCAATTACTTCACGATCTGGCGCAGTCCCAGACCGGCCGGCCGCGCGCTGAGACGGCCGGCCTGTGGTCAGAACGCCGTTTGAAAATCGAGCGGGAATTGGAAGCGTTGGATCTGCGAATTTTGGAGGCCAATCCCCGTTATGCTTTGATTCAGGAGACGAAAATTCCGCTTCTGTCGGAAGTGGCCCGAGAGTTGTTGACACCGGAAACGGCGGTGCTCCTTTTCTTCGCCGGGAAACAATCCATCTTTGTCTGGCTTCTGACCAAAGAAAGGGCAGAAATTCAGCGCATAGCGGAGCCATGGCTTATTGAGACTCGCCTGCGTAGTTATCTCCGCCAGCTTAACCATACGGGCAGCGCGGCCTATATGACATTCTCCGCCGAACTATACGATACCTTGATGGACAAGAGCCTCAAGAGCTTACCCCAGAGCAAGACTCGTTTGATTATCGTGCCGGATGGATTTCTCCACACCTTGCCCTTTGAGACGCTGCTGGCGCCCGGCAAAAGCAAGGATGGGCCGCGTGATTTCCTTATACGTCGATTTGAAATATCTTACGCGCCGTCGGTGTCAACCTGGATCGCCTTGCATCGAATTCACGGACGTAGCGGATATCCCGGAAAGGCGTTGCTGGGAGTGAGTGTTGACGGCATGGAAGCCACGGAGCTAACCGGCCAAGGGGCGGGCGAAGCGGCGATTTGGCGAAGCGAATTGGCCGGCCTAGCTCCGCTTCGTTTTGCTGATCAGGAATTACGGAACATACAGAAGTATCTTCCCGGCGCTAAAGAATTATACATGAACGGTCGCAGCACCAAGGCTTCGCTCAAGCAAGGCGTGGCCGCACGATTTAAAGTTCTCCATTTTGCGACCCATAGCGTTATTAATGAAGATGTCCCCGAGAGCTCGTTTGTTCTGCTCAGCCCAGATCCGGCGCAACCAAATCAGACACGGCTGTGGCTTTATGAGATTTTCAATTGGCGTATGGAGGCCGACCTGGTCGTGCTATCTTCCTGCCGCAGCGGTCTGGGCCCACGGGTCGTCGGTGACGGCGTTATAGGGTTCACGCGGGCTTTCATGTATGCCGGCGCCCGCGCACTGGTTACCACGTTCTGGGAAATTCGTGATGACGTCACGCCATTCTTTATGGAGCAGTTCTACTTTTACCTAGGACGCGGGGAGCGCCCGTCAGAAGCGCTCCGCCGCGCCAAACTCAGCTTCTTAAGCTCACCGTCCTATGCGCATCCATTTTATTGGGGAGCCTTTGCCATCACCGGTGAAACATCCTCGAATATTTTTCCGGTCAGGATTGGGAAGAGCTGGCTGGAAATGGCGCTGGCTGGAGCGATATTCCTTCTCTTGATGATCTTTTGCCCAATGGCACTACGTCGAATCAAACGCGCGTAAGGCGGTGCACGCCATGCTAGCGGGGCGACGGCGATTTTCGCGAAAGCTCGACCACAAAGGTTCCCCGCTCGGACCGGGCTATACCTCCGCCGCCCAGTCGAGCTTCAACGAACCAGTAATAGGTCTTAGCTTCAATCAGCCTATCCCTGGCCTGAGCCGGGAGAGCGACCCGAGCAGTGGCGACCGTTTCACTCCAAACCGGCGTTCCGTCGACTTCCGTAATATGCGCCGAATAGCGCTCAGCGCCGGCCACGGGCTGCCAGCTTAATTCGGACGGCGGCCCTGAGAGGCTGCCTAAGGGAAACAGCAGCTCCACGTGGCGCCCTCTGACTTGAGAAGAATCGGCCGGGCCGGTTCCGCTGGGGAGCTGAGGCGGTTGGCTCCTGAAATAATAAATGCCGGCAAAGATGAGAATCACGGAGGCGGCCATCACCGCCAACTTTTGAATCCAGCTCGTCGCGTAAATAGGCTTCTGCGGCCGTTGCGGCATAAGGACAACCACCGCCGGCCGTGTTTCGTTTTGACGCGCCTTAAGAAAAGCCTGGGCCTGATTTCGCAATATTTTTTCGATGTCGGCAAGGTCTTCAGCCGGTGTCCCGGCCGCCGTCTCGTCGGCCAGAAAGGCTTTGAGATACTCCAGTTCTCGCGAGCACCGATCACAATTCGCCAGGTGACTTTCTACGGATTGGTTTTGCGTCGTGGGGCCCTTGCCCAGCAGGTACGTTTCCAACGCTTCCAGGGCAAGGCATTCCGCAGCGACCATCGTGCTCCGCTCTCGATACAGGGCAGGGAAGTTAAGCCAATCATCGCGGGATGGATTCTCTTTGTCATTCATATTACTGACCCTCTCATTCGTTGGGGGTTGCCGCAAAGGCGGCGGCTTCTCAATGAATTCATTAAAACAACTTAGCTACTTCGATATTGTGCGACTGCAGCCAGCGCGCCATCCTTTTTCGCAGCTTTCGCTTGGCGCTTACCAAGTAAGCTTTGGCGCCCGATTTATTGGTCAGCGCCAGCATTTGCGTAATGTCCGACAACGTCATCCCATCGGCAAAGTGCATGTAGGCGACATTCTTCTCGAGATCCGTCAAGCTGGTATTAACCGAATTCATGAAGACCTTAAGGGCCTCCTGACGGTCCAAGCGCATTTCGATGGAAGGGCCGCTGGGCGCCGGTAAGTTGAAGAAACTTTCCGAATCTTCCAGTGGTTGAAAAAGCTCATGTCGGCGCTGTTTCAGAAAGTCGCGACAGTGATTGCGGGCGATTTGATAAAGCCAAGTTGAAAATCGGCTCTCGCCGCGGAACCGCTCCAAATGGTTCATCACTTTCATGAATATTTCCTGAGCGAGATCCGCTGCATCTTCCCGGCGGCCCGTCATGTGCAGGCACCAGCGGATGACCTTCTTGTGATAGCGTCCCAACAGTTCTCCTAAATAAGGCTCGGCCTCTTCGGTGGTAACGCTGCCATTATAAGAAGCCACCAATTCTTCGTCGGCGTAATGTTCCATCTCAAGAAAAAATCGTAACTGTTTAAGGCGGTCGCCGGCCGGTCCCCCTCTGGGACCGGACGCCGTAGGGTCACCTTTTGTCGAAAGGTTCATCAGTGGAAGCCTGGCTAGGAGTCTGTCGGAAATAAGGATTCAGAATTTGGGGTTAAGCAAGTAGCGAGGGCGTTGAGCAGGCTTTTGTGGACCTGGTGCCGAGCCGGAGAGGTCTTAAGGGGTGGCTGGGCCATTTCCTGGCTACCGCGGAGGA
>JACOSC010000057.1 GCA_016179055.1 Acidobacteriota bacterium | reverse complement strand
TCGCAACCTTTCCTTTCCTTGAGTTGGCTCAAGTTCAGGATACGGGTGGTTGACTAGACCTTACCCGGAGGGCTTCGCACCCTCTGGACCGAAGGCCATTTCCAGGTCTCCGGCTATTATATCTCGCTCCTTCGGAGCTTTGGATTGTAAGCGGTACCCCACTCCCTACAAATGTCCAAACCCCAGGACTTCACAGGACTGGAGTTTGGCGTCCGCGCGTTTCTTATGATCGAACTTCAGAGATTTCGACCTAATCTGTTGACATCCTGCGTTGTGTTGTATACGCTTGCGTCGGTCTCATTGAAAGTTTGGGAGTCCCTCTGAAAATAACAGAAGAATTCATTCCAGGGATTCACAGTTACGCTGGATGGCTCTGAGGGTTTGTTCTCATCGACCCGACGTTGGCGGTGAGCCAATGCCGTCTCCAGCGCATTCATGAACAGGAACGCGAGCGAGGGAGTCGGCTTCACCGGCTCAATAGGATCTGGAGGTTCGCCTATGTCGCATCGTGGTAAGTTGACCGAGCGTCTGGTCGAGATTCCGCTTCTGCTCGCCGAGCGCCGGCGCTCGCTCCGGGAGATGGCAGAACACTTTCGCGTGAGCCGCAAGATCATCAAGCGCGCCATTGATACCTTGACGTTTCATTATCCCATTGCCGACGAACGCGATGGGCGCGAGGTTTACTATAGATTCAGCGAAGGCTACAAATATCGGTCGCCTGTTTTCACCCCTGGCGAGGTTGCGACGCTACTGCTGGCTGAGGAATCAATCGCGGTGACCGGGCTGACGGCCATCAGTTCTCCATTGGCCGGATATGCCCGCTCCCTGCTGGCGAAGGTGCGAGCTTCACTGCCGCCCTCACTGCGAGAGAAGCTGGATGCGCTGGCCGTCGTCTTTGGCTCGGCGGCGGCGCCTGCCAAAGACTTCTCACGACATGCAACGACCATTGATCGGCTGGTCACAGCCGCCGTCGAACGTCGTCGCGTGCGGCTGCGCTACTACACTCTCAATACTGACCGCGTCGCCGAACGTACCGTCGAGCCGTATGCGGTCTATTTCGATCCCGACGGAGCAACGTTAAAACTGATTGGCTACGACCACCTGCGAAAAACTATTCTCCCATTCGCGATAGATCACATTCGCTTTATGCGTTTGACTGACGAGCATTTCACGCGCCCGGCGGATTTCGATTTGAGAGAGCTATTGGCGGTGAACTGTTTCAACGGCATTCATGGCAAGCCGATAGATGTGCGCTTGCGGGCGCATGAAGTGACGGCGCGCATCTTTGCGGAGCGGACATTTCACCGCACGCAGCGACTGGTTGAGCGCACGCCTCATGCAATCAATCGAGAAGAGACGACGACCCTCGAGATGCGCGTCGCCAGCGGGCGCGGCCTTGTTCGCTTCATTTTGAGCTGGGGTCCGGATGTGGAAGTGCTCTCTCCGCCGGAGCTTCGCCGGGAAGTAGCGGAAACTCACCGCCGCGCGCGGGCTCGGTATGCCGATCATGAATGAAACAATTTTCGAGAGGCAGGCGACAACGGCCCGTACTTGTCCAACGTGTGATGTAGGATGTTGGATGGGGGAGAGGTGAATAGCTAATGACAACATCATACGCAACATACGATGACTTCTTTCGGACAGCTTTCGGCTGGGAGCCGTTCGATTATCAGCGGTGGCTCGCATTGGATGACCGGATGTACTCGCTTGTAAACGTGCCAACCGGCGCGGGAAAAACTGCCGCCGTGCTCGGAGCGTGGCTCTGGCGCAGATTGAAATGCCCTGAATCTGTCGGGCGCAGGATGGTGTATTGCCTGCCTATGCGCACGCTGGTCGAGCAGACGCGAGACATTGCCAAAGAAGCAATCAGGAAACTTAGAACAGAAGCGCCGCAGTTATTTGAGAAAGATGCAAAGCGTTTTGAGCCATACGTCCTTATGGGCGATGACATTGACAATGATTGGGAGCACGAACCCGAACGCGAGTGCATCCTGATTGGCACGCAAGACATGTTGCTGTCGCGCGCACTCAATCGCGGCTATGCCTTGAGTCGCTTCAAGTGGCCTGTGCATTTTGGGTTGCTCAACAATGATTGTTTGTGGGTGATGGATGAAGTGCAGTTGATGGGCAGCGGACTTACCACTTCTACACAACTTCAGGCTTTTCGTCGGATGATGGGAAGCTTTGGCCAGGTCCAGACAATCTGGATGAGCGCGACAGTGAGGAGGGACTGGCTTGCGACTGCCGATGTTGATCCGGAAGAAGATGCAAAAGGAGAACTCTTTCTTGATCTCGCTCAAGAACCCCCGGGAGTCTTGCACGATGTGATGCTCGCTAAGAAGATCATTCACAATGCAAAAGTAAAGGCTGAAGATTTTCAAACGATTGCCGAGAAAGTACTCGCTGCTCACAAAAAACATAGCCGTACTATGGTCATCGTCAACACTGTCGAGCGGGCAAGACAATTACACAGCGCCCTGAAGGAAGCAGTGGCGCAAAAGAAGTCAGCAGCGGAACCCGTTCTGATCCATTCACGATTCCGCCTACCAGATCGCGCAGAGAGAATTAACCAACTGCTGAACGATCCCACCGAAGAAGGAACAATCATCGTATCAACGCAGGTTGTCGAAGCAGGCGTTGACGTTTCTGCCAGAACACTCTTTACCGAGCTAGCGCCTTGGGCCTCGCTTGTGCAGCGGTTCGGACGCTGCAATCGCAAGGGCAAAAAAGATGAGGACGGGGTTATTTACTGGATTGATGTGAAGAACTCAGAGCCTGCGCCCTACGACGAAGCAGATTTGAAACTTGCCCGCGATCATCTGAAGAGTCTTGAAGGAAAAGAAGTGGGGCCGCAGAAATTGTGTGATTACCTCGATGCGCTGGATGAGAAAGCAAGAGAAAAGCTTCTAAGGTATGAACACGTCTACGCGGTTCGGTACCACGATCTGCACGGTTTGTTTTCGACTGAGGCTGATCTGGCTGGGGGCTATACAGACGTTTCGATGTATGTCCGCAACATCGAACGCGAGACGGATGCGCATGTTTACTGGCGAGACATCAAGGGTGAGCCGTCGCGTGAAGAGCCAGCACCGGGCCGCAGTGAGTTATGTCCAGTTCGCTTGCCTGACTTTAAGAGTTTTCTTGGTAAGACCGGCACAGCCTGGCAATGGAACACTGAAGGAAAGGGTAAATGGGAACAGCGGCGGGCCACCGATATTCGACCAGGAATGACATTGCTGCTGGCTATCAATCAGGGCGGGTATCACAAAGATTTTGGTTGGACGAGCAAGGCTTCTGATAAGCCGTCAGCCATCCCTGATCTCGACAACACCAGGCCGCAGGAAAGTATGGATGATGAGCTGCCCAGTTTGATTGAGGGCGGCTGGTGGTCTGTACCGAATCACTTGCGCGACACGAAAGCCGAAGCTTTCGACATCATCCGGCAACTTCAGTTCGCTGATAAGTTCTGGGAACAAGGAAGCCAAAGCGTCGTTCTCGCTGCCTGGTGGCACGATGTCGGGAAAACGTTGAAGCGATGGCAGGAAGCCGCTGAGAAACAAATTGAAAAGATGAAAGAAAAGGCCGGGGCTTTTCTTGCTTCACAACCGAATACAGACGAGGCTGAGTTGGTCAGAAGGTTTCTGGCACGGCTTGAAAGTCACATGGTTAGTGAAAACCCGTGGGCAAAATTCCCAAGTCTTGATGAAGAGATGAAGCAAGCAAAGCTTTCGGCAGAAGCACGCAAGCGTATCAAGCACGCCGTTGACGTGCGGTTTCTTCCAGGCTTGCGTCACGAAGTTGGCAGCGCAATGGCTGCCTGGCAGGAATGGCAAAACGGTGTGGCAGACTGGAACGCGCTGGCAGTCTATCTGGTTGTCTGTCATCACGGCAAAGTGCGCACAGTATTGCGCAGCACAAAATCAGGTGAAGATGTCTTCGGTCTTGAGCCGGGCGAGATGCTCCCATCAATGGCTGGATGGCTTTCCTCTGAAAGGAAGCTTGACATATTTCCCAAAGCCTTTGGAGCAATTGGTGAATGGGATGATACAGAAGATAGCTTCGCAGTAACGATGCCGAGTTGGGTTGGGATAGTAGCCGAATTGCTCAGCCCCGAACTGCCAGATGACCCTGATCCACACAGTGCAGTTCCTGACAGCGAGCCGCGCAATCTGGGGCCTTTCAGACTGGCCTTCCTTGAGGCGTTGATTCGCGCTGCTGACGTGAAAGCCAGTCGCAGGCCGGGAAAGGGGAAAAACGATGATTGACAAGTTACCAGTGCTGAGATTTGAAGGTATTCGCCCTGACAGTTTGGGAAATTATCTGGCCAGGCTGGGACTGATCTCCGCGCTCTCTTCAAACGCCGATTGGCGCGGCTTGAGAGGATGTTGGCGCGATGGGTGTTTCGTCATCACAGCGAGCGAAATTTCGCGGGAACAGATTGAAAGTTACTTGCTCGATAACTGGAAGCCAACGACTTACTCGCGGTGGTGGGCAGAGAAACAGAAGGCCGACACCAAAGCAAAAAGTGACCAGAGTATCTGGCGAGGGCGCAGCGCTGAAGCGATTTCCAATGTCCGTCTGCTTGACGCTCACATTGCTGGAGTAGGCCGCAATCAATTCAATCCTGTGCTTTATACGGGTGGCAAGATCGGCCAACGCGATCTTGAAAAAGCTATGGCCGAGTCCTCCAAACTTATTGCCACGTCAGAGAAGATGGGGATCGTCGGCTGGCTGGAATCCACCTTATACGGTGAATCAACTATTTCCCTGCCCGAAGTCCCTTCGGTAGGAACTTGGTTCCTGCAAGCCAACAAAATGTTTAATACCGGCCAGGGAAGTGGCTCGCATGAAGCCAAAAAGGGAGCGAAACAAAAATGGTTCCGCGAAGGGCAACTATCGCCGTGGTCGTTCCTATTGGCGCTCGAAGGAGCACTGTTACTCTCAGGTAGTGTTTCAAGAAGGTTGAGCGCGAACGCTCGCTCCTATGCAGTCTTCCCCTTCATCACTGATATACCATCTCCAAAATCGGAAAATGAAGTGGGACTTGTCAAAGCCGAGTTCTGGGCGCCATTGTGGAAGCATCCTGCCAGTCTGCCGGAAGTGCGGGCATTGTTGGAACGCGGCCAGGCGCGTATCGGTCAACGCACAGCAAAATCACCATACGAATTTGCTATTGCTGCGCGTTCAGCAGGAGTGGATGTCGGAATCACGAAGTTCGTCCGCTTCGTGCTGCGTCAGACAACCAGTAGCCAGGTTTACGAAGCAGTGCCGGGTGAAAGAATCAAAGTCGGTTCGGCGCGTGATAACGAATCACCGTTGGTCGAACAAATAATTCCCTGGCTTGATCGGCTGCCTTACGAACCCCGTGACAGTAAGCAGAAAGGAAAATTCAAAGGTCTGCGAGGGCCAGTCGAAGACGCAATCATCTGCATCGCAGAATGGCCTGATGATGCCGAACGGTGGCAGCGATTGTTGTTACTGCTGGCAGAAATGCAAAGCCGCATTGATCGCAACAAAGACCTGCGCGAACGATGTAGGGCACTGAACTGGCTTGATGCCGGATGGTTTGATAAAGCTTGGCCGGTCCCTCCTGTCGAAATAGAAATCGCGCGTGCTATCGCTTCTATTGGCGCTAGCGGCGAAATGCCGATGCTGGCAAATATTTTCGGCGTGGGGTTCGATAAAAGCGGTGTCCCACAGTTTTCAGGAAAGGGGCGACCGCAGCGGGCAATCTGGCACAACGGCGAAGTCGTGCGTCTGATGGCTGAGGTGCTGCAAAGAAGGCTGGTGGACACCGATGCTGTCTCGCCGCTGCCATTGTTTTCTCGTCGTTTCTGTTCGACAGAAACGATCAGCGCATTTCTTTCAAGTGCTGTTGATTCTGAAATGATCGGGCACTGGATTCCGGTACTCTCGCTGATTCAATGGCGCGAAGCCTCAACCTCATCAGAGCAATTACAGACAGCAGTATCTGTCCATCCTGCCGATGGTGCTTTTCTGCTGCAAGCATTGTTTCGCCCGCTGTTTTCCCCTTATCAGCTTCAAATCGGCGAGAAGAAACTGTTCCCAGATCATCTGCGCCCACACGCGGCGATGACACGCCGATTGCTCAACCTGATTCGGCAGGGTGAACTGAGCGAAGCGATTCAATTTGCTCAAGGCCGTTACCTAGCTGCTGGACATTCAATTGTGCTTCCGCCATTCGACATCAATGAGGATTACGAACGAATCGCGGCATCACTGCTTATCCCCATAAGATCGTTCGATGTGGTCGCCGGTTTACGCCGCTGGCTGCAACTATCCAAAAACAATCAGAGAGGTGAAAGAAAATGAACAACGAACAGATACTCGATAGTCTAGTCGCTCAGGGCGGGCCAACCTGTCTGGTCATCAAGGCCACGCTGGAACCTGTCGGCGAGCAAGACCGCTTTCAACCGGCGGGGTTTCCCGAAGTGGGGCACGTCATCTATGACGCGCCACGCAAGAACAATGGGAAAGAAAAGGTCTGCATTATTGATAGCGCGGCCAGCATGGCGAACCATCTCGAATCGGTTTGCTTAGCTGGGCCGAACGATGTTGAATTGCACGCGGATTTGGCTGGTCTGCCATACGTAGTTTGCACGACTGATCGCGCTTACAGCGTTGAGAACGGAACGATCAAGCTCAATCCGCAAGACGCCCACGACAAAGCGGTCGTCACCAGCCTGACCGAGGGCCACCGCGTCGCTTCGGATTACTTTCTCGATGGTTGCCTCGAACCTACTTGGGTCGCCGAACAGAAGCAGAAAAAGAAGGTCAACGGCGAGAAGAAGGAGAAGACCATTGCGGCGCATTGGAAAGGCGAAACCTTTCGGGAACGGCTGCGCCAAGAATTCGGCATTGTCGAAGTGGAAAAGGGCAAACGCTACTTCATCCATCCTGAAGACTGGTGGGCTATCTATCAAACGGTCTTCAAGTACGACCCGAACTCGCTGGTTCACGGCATTTTGCTCGCCAAGGAGCAGATCAAGATCAGCCGGTTTCTGACTGCCAGCCTGGAAGGTTTCGGCGCGGCGCGCGTCGGTCGTAGCGGCGTCAAATTTGACCGCCTCGGCAAAACGCTTTCCGGCCAGCCGATCTTTGCCGTTGACGAAGAAACGGCGCGTCAGATTCGCGCGACCTTCATTCTTGATCTTGCCCTTCTGCGTTCATACGGGCGCGGCGACAAGGGGCTGAACCTCAACCAAAAGAAATTGTTGCTTGGTTTGGCGCTTTGGAAAATCAAGAGCCTGCTGGCCCAGCCGTTTCGCTACAGATCGCAATGCCATTTGCATTGCACAGAGGTTGTGCTGTTGCCCGAAGGCGAAGCAGCAACAGATTCAGCCAACTCGCAACCACAAGCGCCCGAAGAACAGCCAAGCAGCGTCGCGACCGAAGGCGAGGCCACAACGGATTCAGCCGCCTCGCAACGAGAGAATGAAAACTCCGGCAAAGGTCAGGAAGTCCTTCCTGCACTAATTAGTCAGTTGTCTCTCAGACCATTCATTGAGGCTTGTAAGTTCAGTGGAGAAGTTCCGACCAAGGTTTATTACCCGGCTGACGAACTTTTCAAAGTTGGCAAAGAAAGCGATGCCGCAGCAGCTGAGGGAGCCGACGACAACAACGATGCGCCGCCGGAGGAGGAATGAGATGGCTTTGATTATTGAACAGCGCTTTCCTTCCGGCAGGTTTCACGCGACGCGCTGGAATCAAGGAGCCTTCGGTGATGCTTACGGCGAGTGGCCGCCTTCTCCCTGGCGCTTGCTTCGCGCACTCGCGGCACGCTGGTTTCAGTACGTCCGCGAAAACGGAGAGAGTAAAGACAGCGAAGCGGAAAAGCGCGAGACAGTTTTGAAACCGCTCCTGCAATCTCTCAGCGATTCTCTGCCCGCTTTTTATCTGCCGCCATTGACGTGGCGTGGCCCGGCGCTCAAACAGTATCAGCCAACTAACCTCGATTGGACTGATAAGAGCAAAGCGGCTGCCGGTTACAAAAAGCCTCAGACCACACTCATCGAGGATAACTATCGGGCCGTGCCTGTAGATGAGCCTGTCTTCTGGCACTGGGAGAGTCTTAATTTGGAAGAAGCGCAGAAGCTGCTTCTGGGTCAGCTTCTCGAAAGCACACTTTATTTCGGACGAGCGGAAAGCTTCAGCCGCTTGCGCCGAATTGCAGCACTGCCTAAAGGTGTAGAAATCAACTGCCGACTTTTCGAGCGCGGCTCAGGTGAGATGTCGCCCGTACTCGTTCCCCTGCCCAATTGCACGTTTGATCTTGCGGTGTTGCTGGCTGCGACCGATGACAAGGAACTCAAAGGGCGATCAATCCCGCCAGGCACGGCTTGGTATTACGCGCAGCTTCCGCTTCAACTTGAGATTGCCCGGCCGACTGTTCATTGCGTGAACTATCCAAGCGACCTGAACTATATTCAATTTGCCGTAGGCGGACGTGTTTATCCACATTTGCGTTCCTGGATCAAAATCACAGAGCGATTCCGGGGAAAGGTCATTCGACAGATGGCGTTCCGTTTTTCATCAAGCTCGCGTGGACGTTACGACCTGCTATCACCCGAGCAACAAGATAAACTAGCGTTGATAACCGGGAAAGATGGGCGGGGACAGCTACTGCGCGGTCATCGCCATGCGTTCTTTTTGCTCTGGCCTGACGTGCATGACATACCAAGTCGTCTCGTGGTGTGGCGATCCAGCCCCTTTACTTCTGATGAGGTTCAAGCTTTCTTAGCGGCTTCAGAAAGGGCTCTGGCTTGGGAAGAGGGCACACCTGAGTGGCATTTGCGTCTTATTCCTCTTCCGTTTGAGACCCCACCACCATCGGGCTTATTGAATGGGTCGCGCGCGTGGGTAAGTGCCACGCCTTTTGTTCCTCCCGCAGGGCGACACCGCTTTAGAAAGAATGGTCGTCCAAGAAATAGTGAATCACCTGAGCGTCTCCTGACTAAAATGCTTCAAGATGAAGGCAAGCCTGGTCCGGTCAATGTTGTTCTCCTCGAAGATGAGCAGGAGAAGGCTTGGGTGAAGCTTCACGAAACTAGAACCAGACGTTTTTCAAAGGATGAGAGCCGGACCCCTTATGTGCGTCCTGGATTCCGATTGCGTGTGGAGTTTCCCACGTCAGTATCTGGCCCACTGATTCTCGGTGATTCCTGCCACTTTGGACTAGGCTTGTTTGTGCCAGCTTAATTGTTTTGATTCATCAGGAGGTTCTCAGATGTCTTTCGCTCTGACCTCATCACCCGATCAAATCCCGGCGCGGATGATCAATGAGTACGCTTATTGCCCGCGCCTTTTCTACCTGGAGTACGTCCAGCAGGAATGGGCACACAGCGCCGATACGCTCGAGGGCCGTTTCGCTCATCGCCGCGTCGATCAGGAAAAAGGAACCGTGCCTGCCCCGGATGATCTGACTGCAGAAACTCACCTTCACGCGCGCTCTGTCATGATCGGCTCCGAAAAACTCGGCGCGGTCGCGCGCATCGATTTGATCGAAGGCGAAGGCACGCGCGTCACTCCTGTCGATTACAAGCGCGGAGCCCCGCCCAATATCCCGGAAGGCGCGTGGGAGCCGGAGCGCGTTCAACTCTGTCTGCAGGGCTTGCTCCTGCGTGAGAACGACTACCCGTGCAATGAAGGCGTGCTCTACTTTGCCGAAACCCAGGCACGGGTTGTCATTCCATTCACTGAACAATTGATCGCGCGCACGCTTGAACTGCTGGCCGGGGCGCGTCAAACCGCCGCTTCCGGCGTGATTCCGCCGCCGCTCGTGCAATCGCCGAAATGCCCGCGCTGCTCGCTGGTCGGCATTTGCCTGCCCGATGAAGTAAATTTTCTGCGAACGACCGTAGATACCCCAGCGCCTACATCACCGCCGGGCGAGATTCGCCGCCTGGCGCCTGCGCGCGATGACAACCTGGCCGTCTATGTCCAAGGGCAAGGGTACAACGTCGGGCTGAAGGGCGAAGTGCTTGAGATTCGCGAAAAGGGCCGGGCCGTAAGCGAAGCCAGGTTGCTGGAAATATCTCAGGTAAATCTATATGGCAACGTACAGATATCGGCACAGGCCTTGCGAGAATTGGCGGCGCGCGAAGTTCCTATACTTCATCTGTCTTATGGCGGATGGCTTTCGGCCATAACGACGCCGCCGCCTCACAAAAACATCGAGCTGCGCCGTCGCCAGTTTCAGTCGGCCGACGACGCGAGGATTTGCCTGGCGCTGGCTCGCAGTTTCGTTTCAGGCAAAATTCGAAACACCCGAACGTTGCTCAGGCGCAATGCTCAGAGCTTGCCCGATGGTTTGCTTTATCGCTTAGCCGAAGCGCGCAGGCGTGCCGGGCGCGCCGCCGCCATCGACCAGCTTCTGGGAATCGAAGGGTCGGCGGCGTGTCATTATTTCTCACACTTCATCCTGATGTTTAAGGCCGGCGCGAAGGAAGCCAATCAATTCGATTTCCAGTCCCGCAATCGCCGACCGCCGCGCGATCCAGTCAACGCCCTGCTTTCATTTCTATATTCGATGCTGGTCAAAGAGGTAGTCATAACCCTGATCGGCGTCGGACTTGATCCTTACCTTGGTTTTTATCACCAGCCGCGCTACGGTCGCCCGGCGCTGGCGCTGGACATGATGGAGGAGTTCAGGCCGCTGATCGCGGATTCGATTGTTATCGGCATGATCAACAATGGCGAGGTGCGGCGGTCGGACTTCATCGAGCGAGCCGGCGCGGCGGCGCTCACCGACGGCGGCAGGAAGCGCGTGATCGAAGCTTACGAGCGCAGGCTCGATGTAATGGTGACGCATCCGCGGTTCGGGTATGCGATCAGCTATCGGCGTATATTAGAGGTGCAAGCGCGGTTGCTGGCGCGCTTTTTGACCGGCGAGATAAATTCCTATCCGCCGTTTTACACAAGGTGAGCTATATGCGAACGCGCTACATAGTCAGCTATGATATTTCCGATCCGCACCGGTTGCGTCGTGTACATCGCACGATGCGAGGCTATGGCGATGCACTGCAATATTCGGTGTTTCGCTGCGACCTGTCTCCAGCCGAGCGAGTATTGTTGATAGAGGCGCTCACTCAAATAATCAACCACCGAGAGGATCAAATCATGTTGATCAACATCGGCCCGTCGGAGGGTCGTGGGCAGGAGAGCATCGAAACGCTGGGACGCGCTATTGAAAATGAGAGTAGCGAGCGCATTGCGTTGATCGTATGAGGCGTTGGCAATGGTCGGGCGAGCGCTAGACCGATAACGGCAAACCCGGGGACCGCTCGCAAAATCCAAACCCAATAATTATCTGGATTTGGCAGAAATAACTTGAAACTCAGCAACATTTCAATTATGATTCAACGCTTGGAGCGGCAACCACTCGCAAGTGTCGCTGCAAACATAGGGGTCATTGAACATAGAATAGGCGTCGTTTCCACGTTCGAAAGGACGTGGCTCCATTGAAGCCTCGGTGGGCGGCCCGGGAAATTACTTAAAGGTGGGGGTTTCCACGTTCGAAAGGACGTGGCTCCATTGAAGCCTCTACCCAGTTCAAGCGCCGCGGGGACCCACGACCGAGTTTCCACGTTCGAAAGGACGTGGCTCCATTGAAGCCTCCATATAGATTGAGGCCTATACAGCCAAATAGGCGTTTCCACGTTCGAAAGGACGTGGCTCCATTGAAGCCCCAGCGTCGCTGGTTCCGGGACCCACGATCTGCAAGTTTCCACGTTCGAAAGGACGTGGCTCCATTGAAGCCTGGACTGGACGGAGATATTTCGTCCGAATACGGGGACGTTTCCACGTTCGAAAGGACGTGGCTCCATTGAAGCATCAATTGCCGAACGGATATGTAACCGATGCAACCGGTTTCCACGTTCGAAAGGACGTGGCTCCATTGAAGCGGTACCCATGATCTGCAACGCGCGTATCCGGGGGCAGTTTCCACGTTCGAAAGGACGTGGCTCCATTGAAGCTCCGCACAGACAGGATATGTTTCCGTGTAGTTTAGGGGGTTTCCACGTTCGAAAGGACGTGGCTCCATTGAAGCCAGATATGATTAGGCAGCCAAACCTCGATTTACCTGTTTCCACGTTCGAAAGGACGTGGCTCCATTGAAGCATTACGTACTATCACGCACTAACACTATGATGATAGCAGTTTCCACGTTCGAAAGGACGTGGCTCCATTGAAGCCGACTTGCGCGGCAACACCTCTGATCTGCACGGGAAGGTTTCCACGTTCGAAAGGACGTGGCTCCATTGAAGCTGCAGCAGCCGGCCATCTCCGACTGCCCATACACGTGTTTCCACGTTCGAAAGGACGTGGCTCCATTGAAGCTGGTAGTAGAAATGCGCAATCAGGATAGGGTGCCACAGGTTTCCACGTTCGAAAGGACGTGGCTCCATTGAAGCCATCGAGAGACGACCCACCGGGTCGTCTCTACGGGAGCGATAAGGGGCTATGTCAAATGTCCAAACTTCGGAGCCCCGTCCGGCGTTAAACTGCGGAATCCCTCATAGAGCTTATGATCAACTTTCAGGCACCACTATAAAGTTGCATCGATATTTAAAATTTGCCAAAATTCACAGCAGGCTCGACATAAAGAGGAACATAAAATTGCAAAAAATCAGACGATGGCCCGAGGGCGGCACATCCACTTTGGCGCTCCCAGGCTGGAGATCAAAAAGTATGATCTTTCGCAATCATAGTCTTGCGCATTTTGTGCCTCATTGCGGCAAGAAAAAATGAGCCGCAAAAAAGCGCATAAGGCGAAAGCCGGAAGGTAGAAGCGGCATCCTGCCGCTTGTCTTAAATAATGGGCCACAAAAACGCGCACAAGGCACAAGAGAGTAATAGGGCGCGGCACCGGGCAGCGCAGCCGGCCAAGAAGCTTGGCCTATAGGCGGCATGTACGCCCGTCTGTGTGCGGCCACGTGGCCAAATCATTTCCGGGACCTATTATGGACTTCACCTTAGAAAGGATGACAGATCAGGACTGGGAAGCGGTAAAATCCATTTACCAAGAAGGCATTGCCGGCGGGAATTCCACGTTTGAAACGGAAGCGTCCGTATGGGAGCTCTGGGACGCGAATCACTTGCCGGTGAGTAGGCTCGTGGCGCGCGTAGCCGGCCGGGTAGTTGGGTGGACCGCACTCAGTCCCGTTTCCCGACGGCGCGTTTATTCAGGCGTCGCAGAAGTGAGCCTGTATGTTGCCGCCGCGGCCAGAGGCCAAGGAGTGGGTAAATCCCTGCTATCCGCACTCATCGCAGAATCGGAACGCGCCGGCATTTGGACCTTACAAGGCGGCATTTTTCCTGAAAATGTGGCCAGCCTCCGATTAACCAAGTCCTGCGGCTTTCGCGAAGTCGGATACCGTGAGCGCATCGGCCAGATGGATGGGGTCTGGCGAAATGTTATACTTGTTGAACGACGCCGCGCGGTTGTGTGAGAAGAATCACCTTGAAACTCAACCGCTACCCGCTTTCTCAGGAACCTGTACAGAACGGTTTGGAGTGATTCTTCCCGACACCGTGTGCCGGTGTTAAGAGTCAGGAGGGAAGCGGAATTGAACTTTACCGTGAAGCCACTACACATTTACGGAAGCGCCGGCTATGACGAATGATCTGTGCAATGGATTAACCAACCTTCACACTGTGCCATCAAATTCAACGGGACACCGCTTACCCGGCGGCCAGCGATGCCATGGATACCTTTGTGGCGCACCGCCGCCTACGACTCAGGAAGGACCCGTTTCACCAAATCGGAAACCAGAACCTTAATCACCTTGATGTCATCCTTGAGCTCACACAAGTCAAGCGTGGCCTGAGTACTGTTTCTTGACAGCGAGCCGGGCTGAACTCGTGTGGACCATCGTTTCAAGGATTCCAGTTGTGTATCCGGCGCCACCAGGTCGGGCGATCTTTCCAGAGTTTGCGCTCCACTCGTTGGCAGTGATTCTAGCGTCTCCATACGCGAGACTATGGCCGTGAGTTCGCGGCCTTCCGATTGGCAGCCGTTTATCAGACGAGCGTGTTCTGCCACCGTGGACTCCAGCCGGTCCACGGCCTCGATCTTTGGAGACAAGGTATCTATACGTTGTTGGAGGAGGCTCAGGTCCATCGCCATCTTATGGGAAAGCGTCGATTCCACGCTTTGCACGCGTTCGGACAGACCCGCAAGATCTTCTTGGACGGCGCGGGTTTCCGAGGCCGTAGGGGTGAGCGTGTCAAGGCGGTTGTTCAAATTGAGAAGAACCTGCGCCTGCAGTTGCTCCACCCATCGCGAAGATAATTGTTGGACCTCTGATAAGATCAACCGCTTGGCATCGACCAGCCACTCTTCTCGCAAGGCTTCCCAATTGGGCGGCGCTGAAGAATGGGGGCTCCGCCTCAGTTCGCTTAAGTCTTCTTGAAGCTGGGAGACGATTAGCTTAAGGTCCATGATCTCTCCGGCCACGGGCGCGTGTGTCATCTCATGCAGATTTCCTCGGCTTAGCATGCCGCTCATCTCTTGCAGCTCGGCGTGCAGGGTGTCAATTCTTGATGCCATGTTGGCCAGTTTCTCATTGCAGTCCTTTGCGGAATGGTTTTGAATGGCGTCCACGTCCATACGGTCTTTCACGAGATTGACATCGGTTGACACGGTGCTTACGAGACGTTGGATCTCCTCGAACGACGCGTTACGGGTCAGCGCTTGGTCGACGTCGGACTTGACCTTATCCAATTCCTGAACCAGGGACGGATACAAATCAGCCGCGGCGCGCAGATTCTCATGAATACGAGCTAGATCAACCATGCCGGCGTGAATGGCGCTTACTTTATGGGATATTTCGGCCATATCGTCGATCACTCGTTGCAGCGCTGATGCCTTAGCGCATTCCCCCGTAGTTTTTTCCAAATGATCGGCTCGGGTCTGTAGCGACCGCAACCCATCGGTCAACAAGCCCATGTCCGCCTTAAGGTACTGCTGTTCTTCCCATAGATTAGAACTCTCTTCTGCAGAGCTTCTCAGGCCTTGGGGCGCATCGGCGGGCGGCGGATAATCCATCACGGCGCGCAACGATGGGGATGGCTTATTGTCCAAACTTTCGCGACGTTTCATGGCCACAAGATATTTCGCGATGACCACGCCACATCTTATGCACTCGCGCGAATCCATTTGATCAAAGCCACACTTCGCACAAATCATTTCCTGAGTCCTCCTAAGATCAATTTTGAGGGGGTCTTTCATGCATGACGTGGGACGCCTGCTCTCAGGTGTCAAACTACTAAATAATTTTAGCCAATCTTCCAAGAATTATCTACAGTTATTTCCAATCGCCGGCGATTCAAACGCCCACGAAGTCTGCAACCGCAAACCGGTGCGGGCGGAAAACATCACGAAGGCTATTTCTCCGCTGACGATCCTATGCCGCAAATTAATATCTGACAAGGTGAACTTAATACTGAAACGGGCAAAATAGTTTTTTAAGGTAGCTTTCTACGCTTTATTCATGCGGATATGGGACGGTTTTCCCACGCCCCCAACTTTTTGAATTTTGCCGGCTCGTTCCGGCTCCTACGGATTAGCGGCCTATCCATGTGCAGGTTCGCAGCAATTCCCGCAAAGGGGCGGCCTCACGGCGCGGGAATTCTTGGCACATAGGCCTTGCGCGCTAGACCAAAATTATGGTAGTGTGGAAATTCAAGTTACTGGCCGGCGATTGCGCATATCAAAATCAACTCAGTAAGGAGCAATGACTATGACCGAAGCAAGCGAAGCTCGTAAGCCCTCTCATCGTTGCCGCGGATCGGTTGTATACCTATACATGATCTGCCTGGTCTTATTTCTTATCACCAGTCTGAGCGCTTTTTCTCAAGAGGAATCCGCGCCGCCCTTAGGTGGAACCATTGTTGAACGCGACATCGTGTATTACGATGGACCCGGTTTCAATCCGCAAAGGCATATTTTGGATTTGTATCGGCCGGCCGGGCGAGACCGTTTCCCAGTATTGATTTTCATTCACGGTGGAAGCTGGCAGTCCGGAAATAAAAACCTTTACGGTTTGCTGGGCTATGCCTTCTCACATGCCGGGTTTGGTGTTGTCATCGCCAACTATCGATTGACCGACGGCTCGCCGCGGCAAGTCGTACACCCCGGTCATATTGAAGATGTGGCCCGCGCCTTCGCCTGGGTAAAAGCCAACCTATCGAACTATGGCGGAGATCCGGAAAAAATTTTCATTAGCGGGCATTCCGCCGGCGGGCACCTGGTCGCGCTACTGGCCTTGGACCCGCAATACCTCGCGGCGCATGATCTATCGACCGATGACATTGCCGGTGTATTGGTCCTGAGCGGCGTTTATGATGTGCGCAGCTCATCCTTGGCTCAAATCTTTGGAGAAACCATCGAGCAGCGCGCCCAAGCTTCTCCGATCACCCATGTCGGAGAGCGCCAACCGCCGCCGTTCCAGATTATCTATGCCCAATACGATCTCGGCGGATTGCCCGAGATGGCCGTGCAGTTGCAAACGGCGCTGAGCGAGTTGCCGTCCGAGTCGGAGCTGATCGAGATCGCCGGGCGCGACCATATCACCATTATTCTACGGCTTCCTCTCCCTGGGGATCCCGCCGCCGAGGCCATGCTGCGTTTCCTAAATGAACATGCGTATCCCTAGACCTGATCGCGGTAATGAGCGTGCTTGGTCAGCCCGGAGGACTGGACTATGGCAGTTACGCCGATGGTGCATCTTCTCGCAGCGGCGAGGCCTTGGACTTTTGCATGGCTTCCCTTTGGGGCACCCCGATGAATGAAAACAGAACCGCCTGCGATAGCGGGCGGGTGGCCGAGCCGAGTAGACCGGCTTTCACCCGGTCGCTACCGCAACCGGTACTGTTTAATCGGGGTTATTTTCAGGCGAGTTGTTCATGCCCCTTTGGAGCGCCACGACGAATGAAAACAGAACCGCCTGCGGTAGCGGGCGGGTGGCTGAGCCGGGTAGACCGGCTCTCGCCCGGTCGCTACCGCAACCGGTACTGTTTTCAGAGGAGACTTGAACGAGATTCTGATGAGCCAGTTTCCAGAGCTACCAGGCCTTGGTTCGCGCCTGTTCCTGCACGGGTTCTCTCTTGGCTATGACTGAGAAGTAGACCCTTGCAATCACGCTGTTGATGATCGCTAACGGAATTCCAATGGGGACAAGCCATGCTATGAAATATCTCCAGAAGCCTAATAGCGAATGTTGGGCATCCTTGGCCACTCCGGTGTGAAGCGTGAAAGCATCAATCGCATAGAAGAGGAAAAAGAAAAACCATAGACTCAGATTGAAGAAAAGCATTTGCAGGGTGTTTCTCCTCGCTGAGCTTCGCAGGAGGCGGATCTGTGCCACGTTGGAGATCACAAATATCAATAGGAACGTAAGCGGCCCGGGGACATCGCGCAGCCAGGTTTCTTGCAGGCCCGGCTCTTCTTTCACTAACTCGTAG
The DNA here is from genome assembly GCA_016179055.1 of Acidobacteriota bacterium. Lineage (GTDB taxonomy): Bacteria > Acidobacteriota > UBA6911 > JACOSC01 > JACOSC01 > JACOSC01. The sequence goes on along the minus strand of JACOSC010000057.1, from coordinate 2,291 downwards.
TACATCTCCAAAATGACCATCAAAGGTATGCTGCCAAGCAGACCCTTAATCAGCAACATAATGATTTTCTCCTCACGTATGGGTTTACCATACGTGTTGATGCTCGGCCCAACGGATAAGCCTGACGTCGCCGGTCGCCGCATCTAAAGATGCGAGTCATCATCGAATAAAAAGGTAAAAATGGTTTTCATTCTGCCTCGTATAACGGCCCGGCTTGACCAGCCGGATCGACTAGACTCTTGAACATGCGGTAGGCGTCCAGCTTTTGTTGATAGTACCCGGGAAGCCGCCCCTTGCAACGGTAGCCATGTTTGATAAACAGCCGCTGTGCGGCTTGATTGTCTATAGCCGTCTCCAGGTAGATTTGGGTAACGCCGACTTGCCATAATTGCGTTTCTCCGCGTGTGAGCAGCCGGCTCCCTAATTGCTGCCGGCGATAGGCCGGCAGCAAATCGAGCGTGATGATGTGTCCCCAGGCGCGGGCCTCCTTTAAAACGAGGATGAATCCGATCGCCGCTGCCGTCAGCGAGGGAGCCGCCACATACGTGAAGGCGCGGCTGAGATTTATATAGAAGTGCAGTTCTTGCCGCGAGAAACAAATGCCCTTCGGGAAGCATGCGGAATCAATTCGGTATAAAGTTTCCAGATCACCTTCATGGTACTCTCGGACCATCATGTTGATTCCTAAATTCGAAACCAAAAGAAACGTTGAAAACAGACCCCTAGCCGCCTACGGACTCATCGCGGACGATGGGCCACGAGAAGTTGATGCGGGCTGTGCTCCAGATCATGCAGAACCGGCTCTGCAAATCCCGCGCTTTCCAAGATGGATCGGTAATCGGCCAATGTATAAGCCTCTCCGGCAGGAGTCCACACCAGCATAGTCAGACTAAACATGATGGCGGCTGGGGGACCGGTTCGCGCATCATTCGGGATAAACTCCAGTATGGCGGCGCGGCCTCCCGGCTTGAGCGCCCGAAAGATCTTTTCGCTCAACCGGACGCAGTTCGTCTTGTCAAAGTGATGATAGATATTAGTAAGCAGAGCCAGGTCATAGCCGTCGCCGTAATCCACCTTGAATAGATCGCCGGGCAAATAACGCACACGACTGGCCACGCCGGCTTGTCGCGCAAATTCGCGTGTGCGTTCCAGCACCGCCGGCCAGTCCACGCTCGTTATCTGCGCCTGTTGATCTCGCTGCGCAACAGCAAATCCATAGAACCCGGATCCACAGGCCACATCGAGTACCCGCCAGCCTTCGTGGCCTGGGGCGCCGGCGCCCAAGATTTCGGCAATCTGGGCGCCCGTCATGCTTGCGGCCGGCGCCAAGGCCGTGGCGAATTCCACCCAGAAGGGATGGTCCGGCGCCAAACCGTCTAGCTCAAGCATCGAGCCGCCGCGTCGAACGGCGTCGGCAACGTTATGAAAAGTCCGCCACATGAGGTCATGCGTCAAGATAGAACTTATCGAACCCAAGTAAAAAAGGCTGTTTCGATTTAGGTAGATTTGCGAGATGGGTGTCAAGTCATAGCCATCGTCCTGATGCACAAGAAATCCCATCACGGCGAGTGCGTCGCAAAGGATACGTACGCCCCGCTCAGACGCTTGCGCCCCAGCAGCCAATTCAACGGCCCGGCGCTTTCCCGAGGCAATCCATGTAAAAATATCCAATTCAATGGCGGCCCGCAACGCCCCCGAGGCTTGAAAGGCCCGCAAGGTTTCTAAGATAGCCAGCGGTGATTCGACCGGTTCATGTGACATAAGATGCCTCCTTAGCCAATTCGGGAATATTATAGCGAATCGGCGCGGTTTTCACCTGGGTATTCACCGACCACCATGGAACACCTCGAACTTTACGGCGATCGGGCACACGCAATCCTCCGAAGTTCGATCGTACGAAACGTGCGGGTGCCAAACTCCAGCCCGCGGGGTCCTGGAGTTTGGACATTTGGTGTGGAGTCGCGTACCGCATACAATCCAACGCTCTGAAGGAGGCCACCAGCTTGTCGTAACGACACGCCGAATAACGATGAAACTGGGGAAGTTTCTAAGGAGCCTAGAGTATGGACATTTTGGAGCGGGCCGGTGCCGCTCCTACGAAGCAGGCGAAACCATAAAGTCGCACGCGCCCCGGCAGAGGCGCAAGGAGATTAGCCTGGGGCAAGCGAAGCGCTGCCCCAGGACTCATGGCTCCATCCCCTCGAGCGCCCCGGCAGGGGCGCTGAGAGGCGCTTGGCCTACCAGAGGCCCTAGCGCTGAAGATGAGATGATAATGCAGCATCAAATGAGTA
>JACOSC010000056.1 GCA_016179055.1 Acidobacteriota bacterium | reverse complement strand
CGATGACGGGATTCATTGGGTCTATTCCGAAATAAACCGCCCTGTCGTCGTGGAAAAGCTAACCGACGAGTTCGCCCACAGCCTGTTTATTTCGGAGCAAGGGCACGTTTATTACACGACCCCCAAAAATTCTGGTGTCGGATGGATTGAGTTCAAGTACGGAGTGTATGTTCCCCAAGGATCCCTGCACTGGTGCGGCGACACCCCGACCGCGGCGCAAGCGCTAGCCACCTACTTCGGCTGGCTGGTGATCGCCGATAACCCGACCGAGGGTGGTCGACTGTTAGTGATTGACCTCAATGATCCCGAGAGGGCGCCGCTTGGCACGTTTGGCACGTTTGACATCCCGCCCAATGACTCTTGTACCCGCTGCGGGCCTTCGCGTCCGGAGTCCCGATGATTCCCTACCCGAGTCCCCACGCGGCGCTTCAACATCGCCTCCGACGAATCCCGGTAAGCGCAAATTGGTGCCTGGCACATGCCAGGCACCAATTTTTGGTTCCAGCTCGTTCGGGTTAGGGATATCCAGAGACACTCGTCGTATTGGTTTGTTAAACCCATCGAAATAGTAACTATTCAAGCATGCCTCTCAGCCCAGTAGGGGCGGCATGTTTATAGTACCTGAATTTTGCACGACAAGGAGGTTTCTCTAACAAATGATCCATTTTTGTCCGGCTCTGCTTGTTCGCGCGGATCCGTGCAAAAAAATTTTTGCACGGACGATCATCACCACGGAGAGTAACTTAGCGATGACTGTGCGTTCTCAGCTAATCAGCGTAAAACAACGCTGAAGCCTTGTTTCCAGACGATCCTGGTGATTCTCGTGCAAAATTCAGGTAGTAACTGGGATTCCAAAACAGTCAAGCTTCGTAGATAATGCCAAATGGCATCTCCATACCATTTTATAGGAGCGACATGTGCAGGCTTTGATAATAAAGGCTCTGTACATGTCGCTCCTATGGAGCTTGACTCCTATTCAATGGCTTCTGGCTATAAACATGCCGCCCCTACGGGGCTAAGGAGCGCCGGCTGAGTAGTTACTCGAAATATTCAGGTCATACGTAAATTTGTTCGCAAAAATCGGTGAGCCTCGGTTTATAGGTGTTGAGGGCGTGTGGCCAGGAGTCTGGTGTCGGGCAGAATGGCCGGGCTCGGTGGGGGTCGGGCCAAGCCGGATGCCGCCTTCTCATAGTGCCCTCCGACTAAAGGAAGATAGACGCCACAACGGACGGAGTGTCGTCGCATCGGCACGCATGGAGTTTTGATCAAGGGTGAAAATACGCAAAAGGCGAGCGCTGGGAAACCGCCTTGCGCCGTAATTTTTAAGAGGTTAAAATGATGATGAATTGGGCAACACGCGCTAGGAGGCGCGAGCTAATGGTAAGAGCCAAGGTCTATGGACTGATCGGCATAATGATGGGGCTCCTCGGCGGTATACAAGCTCGGGCGGAGGCGACCCTCGCGTACTATCACACCGATCACTTAGGCTCCGTGCGGATGATCACGGATAGTCAAGGCGCCGTCATTAGTGTGCATGATTATTTTCCCTACGGCGAAGACACAACGCCCACGCCCAACAACCGACTGAAATTTACCGGCCGGCTACGCGACCACGAATCCGGCTTAGATTATTTCGGCGCACGGTATTATGGTAGTGCCTTGGGTAGGTTCGTGAGTCCAGATGCTGTTCGTAACGACAGTCACCCCGGTAACCCGCAAAGCTGGAACCGCTACGCATACGGTCGGAATAATCCGCTGCGTTTTTTCGATCCGACGGGTGAAGCCGTCGTGGCCTATGACGCTAATGGTAATCTCCTGTGTAAAGATCTCGACTGCAACTTTTATAAGAAGGGAAATTTAACCGTCGGGGATAAAACGTATACACCGGATCAATATACAGTACGGGATCCAAACCCTTCCGCTGTAGTTTACGATAAGCCAGAACCTCATGAGCTGAGCTCCTTTGCCATCGGGGTATTTCAAGGTCTCGATGCAAGACGCCAAGCATCTCTTCAGATAATTGGCGGTGTCGCGGGTGTGAGTGTGGCGGGTGGGGTCATCGGGGCTGGCATTGGTGCGATTGGCGGCGGAACCGGTTCGGCCCTTTTTGCCGCCGCATCCGTTCAAGGAGGTAGTCTGGCTAGAACGGTGCTGAACATCAGTACACATGCGGCGAAGCAGATGGCTGACCGTGGCGTTACTAAGAAGATGGTTGAAGTCGCCTTGACCAGGGGAGCAAAGTTCTGGGATCCCAAAAACAACGCGGTCAATTATGTTTTGAAAGGAGGCTTCGCCAGCGGAAAGGACCTCCTCGTTGGACAGAACCCCACAACAGGAGTAATCACCACCGTGATTCGGGGCACCAATATTTCTACTGCAAGGATGGCACCTCTACCATGATTATCAAATATGACGATCTCATTAAGATTTTAATGAAGCATTGTTCGTGGGGAGATGATACTTCCCCGCGAGAGGCTCTCTATTTGGATTTTCGCAGCAGTCCAGAAAGGGTCAAAGACTCGCTAATATACCATACAAAGGATGAAAGCAATCTGGTAATCGACGTGGATGAAGAAGGGAAAGTTCTTGGCATAGAGATAGTGTAATACCGAAAGATTTGTAGCATCGAGTGCCTGATAACGAGAAGTGGTTCTATACACGCGCAGGCTTGCCGCTAGAGACTTCGCCGCAGGCGCTGCGCCACAGTTGCGCAACACACTTACTCGCCGGCGGTGCCGTTGGCGCTTTGATCGGCGGGGCCATCTCGTACTTTGGCTACAAGGCTTTTACCAATTATAACGAGGATCAGAAGGCCAAGGAGAATGCGCTACTACCGACGCCCGCTGGGACACAGCAGCAGCAGCACGCAACGGCGGTTGCGCCTCCTCCCCCTGATTCAAGTGGCCAAAACAAGCAGCAACAACAACAACAGCCAGACAAGACTTCAGATAAAGGCGCAGGACTCAGGAGACAGATCGAGGGCCACGAGCAAAAGCTTGCCGAATACATCAAGAATCCCGACGCGTTTGACAACCAGGGGCTCCTTAAGAATGTACCAACTCTTGAGATCCGGCAGCGGATCATTCAAGGCCGAATTAACCATCTTAAAACAGAGATTAAAGCCTTCGAGAAGGCGCTGGAGAAACTGAATGCCAATTGATCCAACGATCCGTGTAAATCTGGACGACCTGGTTCGGGCGCTAGAGCTTATAGTCCAGCATATTAAGAATTATAAAGCCGACCCAGTGGAGATTGAACAGGATTATTACTGGGAGGCGGCCGAGGATCAGCTTTATGACATGACCCAAGAAACTAAGAAGTTCACTATCGGACAATTGAGCCACGATTGGGAACGGATCAGGGAAATACTTGATGGAAAGAACCCGCCCATCGGGTACGCGATGGTATGGTTAGCGAGCATTCTGCGCGCCGTAGGGCATATAATGGTGCCATAAACTGGCGCTGCGCCGTTAAATGTAGGTGTCCTTTTCGGGTATGGGCGGTTCCTGTCTCGTGATCCCAAGCCACTAGCCAAGAAGGTGCTGGCAAACCCCCAAGATCTAAATCTTTATACATACACCATAAATAATCCGCTCCGATATGTAGACCCGGACGGAGCCGATTGGCTAGCCGCCTTACTTTTAGGACACGAGTACAAAGATGTCAATACAATTAATGTGATGTTTAGCAAGGATACTATCAGTGAGGTTCAGCGCGGTGCCCAGGAGTTTAAATCTGACCATGAGCAGATGTTTCATGGTTTTAGTCCAGTTCCTACTAAACTATCGGATGCCCCAAATGTATTTCTTGCATTTGGCGGGATAAAAATAAAGGCTCTTCGGATTATCGAGTGGGTAAAAACTAGGGATAGAAGTACAAACCACCCTTTGTTCTCAATGGCGAACCCCGCTTTTTTCTCCTGAAAAATCTGTCATGATT
>JACOSC010000010.1 GCA_016179055.1 Acidobacteriota bacterium | reverse complement strand
CGCATGCTGACGGTGATTATGACGCTGCGGTTACAAAAGCGCAATGTGCTGGAGTATCTGACGCAAGCATGCCAAGCGGCGCGTAAGGGTCAAGCCGCCCCCTCTTTGCTGCCCAATACCCCGTGAACGGTTACAAAATATCTAGAACAGTTCCGGTCTGCCCCTGAGACGTGATGGTATCGCCGGAGCGCAGTTGAGTGGTAAAAGCCGTGTTATTGCCGTAAACTTGGTTGTTAGCGCTGCGAATCGTGCCGGTTCCAGTGGTAGCGGCAGGCCCGATAATGGTGCCGCCTTGCGCGCCATTAATCGATCCAACTTTCAAAGCGAACGGCGCACTGGTCAATTGCTGGCGCGGCAGCAGCGGCGGGTCGGGTCCCACCTGCACCTCCACATAGCGACTGCTGCTGCCTTGCAGGAACACGTTGTCGGCGAACGGGCCGAGCAACACATTGAACTGCCCCTTGCGCACGGTCACGTTCGGGATGGGTTGCACGTGCAGGGGCGTGCCGCCCATGGGACCGTCAAAGATGCGAAACGTCATATTGAACGGGCCTTCGCGCGGTTCCCCTTGCGCGTTCGTCAACAGGCCCGAATAGCTAATGCTGTTCGGCGCCTGTGCCCACGTGGAGGCCATGAGTGACGCAGCCAATAGAGTTGAAATTGCAAAATCGAATAGCTTTTGCCTTAACATAAGCACCTCACTTCCCTCAAAAAGTGGATCATCTGCAAATGTAGTACGTACGAACCTGAAGACTATCCCATAGGGGGAAAGTCCAACGGATAAATGGGCATCCCGGATTCTTGGTAGTAGGGTTGTGCCATCGACGGAAGCTCGTGCCAAACCGTAGGAGTGGAAAGCGCGCGCATGGGAAAGTCGTATCCCCAAACGGCTGGAGTATCTGGCCATGCTCAACCGTCGCTGATAGGGTATCCTCATCTTCTTCCGATACCGCCGAACCAATGGGCTCAACGAAAGGTTCAACAACGTCGTCAAGACGATCAAGAAAGACGCGTATGGTTTTCATGACTGGCAGTATTTGCGACGCAAGATTCTGCGTAAATGCGGGGGACTTAATTCGAGTTGATTTTACAGAGATTAAGGGTCTCTCAAATAGCGTATCAGTGTGTCATTATTGGGCAAAATGGAATTACATATTACATTCGTACAAGAACCGAATTTCTGAACAAACGCTAAATTACCGACGTTGATTCACCGAGTAGTACTATAAGGATAGGAGGATTCCCATATGTGCCTTCCACCCTTCTCATCTCACGGCTTTAGCCGTAAAAAACCATGCGACAGAATACTACTTTAAAGCGTACCCCATTGTCAACAAAAAATTTGACTGGACATTCTCTCGGACAGCTAAATCGCGGCTCTTCACGTATCAAGAAGTCAACAGCCGGATGTCAGACGGCGAAATCCCCGGAGGCCGGTCTCCGGTAAAACGGGAGAGCGGTAACTTCGGCCGGCATTGTGGCGGCGCCGAATTCGACTTCAACTCGTTCGCCGGGTCGTAGGTAATCTCGATGAAGATAGGCGAGCGCAATCGTACGACGCAAAGCCGGCGAACGAACAACACTGGTAACCCGCCCGATCGTTTGGCCTTCTCGCAAGACTCGACTGTCCGCCGGCGGCGCCGATTCGCCCTCAATAAACAGGCCGGTAAGCTTCTTGTTGACCTGACCCCGAAAAGTAATTCGAGCCACTGTTTCCTGACCAACGTAGCAGCCCTTCGTCGTGCTTATGGCATGGTCCAGTCCCGCTTCAAGAACAATATTGGATTCATCCATATCGGTTCCGTACCACGGGATACCGGCTTCGACTCGCAAGAGGTTGAAGGCCGCCATACCGACGGCGGTCGCCCCCAGGTCAACCCCGAGGCGGCGTAGGCGCGACCACGTTGACGCCGCGTTCTCCCGCGGAACGGTAAGCTCATAGCCATCTTCACCCGTGTGGCTCACGCGCGCAATCGTGGCGTGCATGCCATCGGCAAAGATCGTCGCGACGTCCAGCGGCCTGAGATCGGGGACAGGCGTCCATCCGTTTAGCCATTCGAAGGATCTTGGACCCTGCAACAATAGCTTGGCCACGCGGTGACTCGCGTCGGTAATCGCGGCCTTCTCCGAAACCAGAAACCGATTAAGGGTGGCGAACACCGTTTCCCGTGTAACGGCTGACGTGTCTACCAGCAGACGGTCTTCCTGAGCAAAGATGTAGAGGTCCGAAAGCAGTTTTCCATGGGTGGTCAAGAGAGCGGCATAAACCCCCTTGCCGGGCTTAAGCGCCTTGACATCGTTGGAAACCATATTATGAAGAAATGACGCCCGCTCCGGTCCGGTGATTTCCAACCGACCGTAGCTGGAAAGATCAAATAGGCCGGCGGCTTGTCTGACCGCCTGATACTCGTCGATAACGTCCGTGAAGACTTCCGGCAACTCCCAATTATGGTAAAGCTTGAACGCGGCGCCCGCCGCCCGTTCAATGTCATTTAGGGGTGATTTCATTGGTGTCGCGTTCATAACGGATCCCCAAGAAAGCCGATCGGCGTAACGCCCTCACTGAGCCGGCACACCGGCTTTGTGCATCCACGCCAGGGTCCTTAGCAGACCTTCCTTGTAAAAAACTTTGGGACGGTAACCCAGCGCCTTCTCGGCTTTGCTGATATCATAGCGACAATCGGCGGCCAGCAAGCGCACGGCGAAGCGCGTGATCATCGGCGGCTTCTTAGCGCCGGCCATTTTCCATAGAGTTTCCATGACGGCGCCGGTGGCGTACATGAGAGAAGCGGGCAGATGAATCTTTGGAGGATCGGCGTTGAGACGCTCGGCCAGTGTCACGAGAAATTCATTCCAGCTTACCGGCTCGCCACTGGATACATTGAAGGTCTCGCCGATCGCCGCGGGATGCGAGGCCGCTAGCACAGCAAAGTCCGCCACGTCTTCGCCATAAACCAGCGGCGCGATGTTCCGGCCGGAACCAATAATCATCATGCGTTTTTTACGAAGGTTCTCGGCCAAGCGCGGAACAAACTTGTAGTCATAGGGGCCGTAGATCAAAGAAGGACGAACAATCGTCAAAGCAAAGCGATGTTTATTGGCCAGATCCAGCGCGACCACTTCCGCCTCCGTTTTGGTATCTTCGTAAGGTTCTCCAATTTTCCGACGCGCCGTCGTTTCTTTGATAATTCCTGATTGCCGACCATAAACCGCCACCGAACTGATATGCACGAGCCTTGGCACACCGGCCGCTACCAGCGCTTCAATAACATTGCGCGTGCCCACCACGTTGCCTTGGTAGAATTCGTCTCTTGTCCCCCAGTCGCCGACATGAGCGGCTGAGTGAAAGATCACATCGATGCCGCTGCCGGCCTGCTTCAAGGAAGCAAAATCAGACAAATCACCATAGCAAATCTCAATTCCGCTTTCCTTAAGCGGACCGACTTTGCTGGTCTTGCGGACGAGGGCGCGCACGCGATGATTCGCCGCCATCAGCTTCTCGCTGATCAGCCGACCGATAAATCCCGAAGCGCCAGTTACCAGTGCTCTCATAGCCATTACCTCTGCTTACGATATTAAAACCCGCGCCGTGTCCAAGAAATTCAGAAAGATGAAGTAAAGCTATTGTACGCTTAGCGCCGGTTTAACCGCTTCTTCAAATTCGACCAATTCATGGGCGCCGATCAAACGTCCGGCCAACTTACCTTTCTTATCATAAATAAACGTGGCCGGAATACTTCCGGGCCATGATTTATCAATGGTATCGATGAACTTTTCCTGATCATTGAGTTGGACCAAGTAAACCTGAAAATCAACCTTTTGTTCAGCGACAAATTTTTTTACGCTCGCTATGGCGTCTACATCGTCGATGGCGAAGGCGATCACTACCAGCCCTCGCTCCCGGTATCTTCGATGCAGCTTCACCAATTCCGGAAACTCTTCTCGACACGGAGCGCACCAGGTCGCCCAAAAGTTGGCTACTACCACTTTATCATTTTGCTGCGCCAAAATAGACTGGACTTTATCTTCGGAAATAATCCGCAGCGCGTTCGTCATGGCGCCGCCAGCCTGGGTTTTCAACGCGCCGGCATCATTCGCCGCGCAGAAGGTCGCGGTCAGGAAGCAGGCGGCCCAACCTAAGAGAACGCGCCTCCACATTTGCATAGTTCTAAGCCGATTAGTCATATTGGGGCCTCTAAATGAATCGCACTGACGAACGGGGCATTAAACACAAGGATCCGTGCCGGGTCGCCACGTCTGCCTTTCTAGGGACACTGGTACAGGCAGGATGCCTGTGTTCCCTGAAGTTTGGACATTTGCCGCTGGCCACGCGGCGCCCCGCCATAGCATAACGCTTATTCTCGTAGCTCCGTCGGAGCGAGATATAATAGCCAGGGGCAAGCGCAGCGCTGCCCCTGGTATGTAAAGACCTTAGAAGTTATAAGCCCTGAAAGGGCGGGATATCCTTCGACGAAACTACCGACCATAATCCCAGACATTACGCTCATCTAGCTCGACTCCGTATTTCCGACACAAGACGCATAGATCATCCTGAAGCGCGGGGCGCTGGTGCAGGAATTGATCTCCATTAGTGCGCCCTTTCAGGGCTTGCGAGCTTGGTACGCTTTCTTTCCAGGGGCTGCGCTGCGCTTGCCCCTGGCTATTATATCTCGCTCCTTCGGAGCTTTGGGTTGTAAGCGACACCCCACTCTATGCCACATGTCCAATCTCCAGGAGGACACTGGCACAGGCATCCGGCCTGTGTGCGCTCCCGAGCGGCATCCTATCGAAGGCGCTCAGGTCGTTGTTCTGAGTCACCGTCGGTTTAAGGCGACAGCGCTATGGCTACGGCTTTTTGACGCGCTTAATCGCACAACCAAAGGCCTTGGTTTCGGTCTTTTCGATTTTCCGGCCGGAAAGAAGAGCGTCCAAAGCCTTGCGCAAATCCTGCGAAGTAACTTTGGCCAAGTCTTTGTTGTTGTCGATAGCACCATGATATTGCATGATCCAATCCGCATCTAACAGGAAAGTCTCCGGCGTCACGCCGGCCTTAAAATAATCGGCAATACTATTGTCCTGGTCCTTCAGGACGGGAAAGGGAAAATTATTCTTTCGCGCGTGAGCCGCCACCTCGGCCACCGATTCCTTCTGGTTGGAGTTGATGGCGACAAACGCCACGCCTTTCGCCCGGTACTCTTTGGCCATGTCCACCATGCGAACGTTATAGGCATTGGAGACCGGGCATTGCGTTGCAATAAACATAATCACAACGGCTTTGTGGCCTTTCCAATCATATAAGGCGTGCTCTTTGTCCGTATAGTCTTTCAGCTTAAAATCACTAACTCGTTCACCTATCTTGACCGTCATTGGATCGGCGGCCTGTATCCCGGTGATCAACGCCACGCCTATGACCAGCGCCATCAATTCCGCAAAGGCGGCGCTTAACTTCCTCATAGGGTCTTTCTCCTAAACCGTATAGGTTATCGTTTCCGACGGCCCTTTTGATACGCTCTTTTCAGGTTGCGCAATTTCGGGATATTTTAGTTTTGTATCGGCGCACCGGAACGCCGTGTGTTTCATTTTCACTTCCCAGTTGCAGGCCATATTTTACCAGATTAAGCTTCAAAAACCGAGAGCAGAAAAACCACCGAATAAATCTTGCCATTCCGCCAAGGCGGGAACACAAAGGCACTAAGCTCACAAAACCATTCGCGTAATGCCATGTTTTACGTGGTATTGGCTCAAACGTTTTCATCTTTGTGTCTTCGCGTCTTTGTGGTTAAATGAATCCTACCATCTTTCACAGACCTCACCGGGCAATGGCCCCTTGAAAGTGATATAATCCTCATCTTTGGTCTTCTTGTCCCGTATGGGCCAAGAATACCCTATCTTTTCAATTCTTAAAAAACGATCAATTTGAGTGAACGATGCTCATGAACCAAAGGCAACAGCCGTTACTGGTCCAAGGGAGAGAACAACGGCAACCGATCCAGCTTTTTTCCTTGGCGCTGGCGTTGCTGCTCATCTCATTCGCCCTGGCTCAAACACCCCATACCAGCCCCGATACGAATGAGCAGCTAAAAACGGAAATCGGGCAAATGTTGCTGATCGGCTTTCGTGGCGCAACCGTGGCGACCAATCCAGCGATTATTAAAACCATACGAGAGTGCCGACTGGGCGGCGTAGTCCTCAGCGACTACGATGTGCCGAGTCGAACCTTTGGGCGGAACATCATAAGTCCTAGTCAACTCCGCAAACTCACGGCCGATTTGCAGAAGCTCGCCCCGACGCCGTTATTCATTGCGGTCGATGTCGAGGGAGGCCAAATTAATCGCCTCAAACCGAAACATGGCTTTAAAGATTTTCCCAGCCATCAGGCGCTGGGCCGGCTCAACGACGTGGAGAAAACCTATGCCACCGCAGTTGAGATCGCCAAAGAATTACGCGCTCTCGGGATCAATTGGAATTATGCGCCGGTAGTGGACTTGAATCTTAATCCGGCGAATCCGATCATTGGCGGCCGCCAACGAGCTTTTTCGGCGGACCCGGCCCTCGTGGCCAAGATGGCCGGCGCCTTCGTGCGCGCCCATCGCACGCAGAACGTTATCTCGGTTCTAAAACATTTTCCAGGCCATGGGTCCAGTCAAGGAGACACGCATCGCGGCTTGCAAGACGTCACGACCACTTGGCGCGACAGTGAACTGGATCCCTACCGGGAACTCAATCGAGCGGGGCTGATTGATGCGATCATGACGGCTCATGTAACCCATATCAAGATTGACCCCGAGTACCCGGCGACTTTGTCGCCAAAGTTTCTCAACGATCTTTTGCGCGTCAAGATTGGTTTCAAGGGGGTCATCATTACGGATGACCTGGGCATGGGCGCCATCACTCAGAATTATGGCTTGGCCGACGCCCTAATTAGAGCCGTTAATGCGGGCGCCGATATTCTATTGCTGGCCAATAACAGCCCGCAGCCCTACGACGCGGATTTGCCCGCACGCGCGGCACGAATTCTCGCCGACGCCGTCGGTGATGGCCGCATACGAGCCGCGCGTATTCATGAGTCTTATCAGCGCATCATGGAACTTAAGCAGCGCTTTCATATTATGCCTTGAGGCGATAAGTGTGTACCGGCCTAGAGGACGACGGCGCCTTATCATATTAGGGAAGATTTTCCGTCAGCAAGCGCAGAACATTCCCGCCCATGATCAGCTCAATCTCGTTTTCGGTGAATCCGTCGTCTAATAATGTGCCGGTAAGCTGTACCAGCTCCGACGTGTCGAAAGGAGCTGGGATGGACCCATCGTAATCGGAGCCTAGCGCGACATGCGGCGTGCCGACCAAATTGGCCGCGTAACGCAGGGCGCGGACTATCGCGTGAGCGTCAGTGCCGCAAACCGCCGTATCCCAATAGCCAATGCCAATCACACCGCCGTTGCGCGCAATGGCTTTGATATGATCGTCGCTGAGATTGCGACGGTTATCGCACGTCCCCTTGACGCCGGTATGAGAAACCACCACTGGCCGCTGGGCGATGGCCAGAACGTCATCAATAGTCTGCGGCGACGCATGTGCGAGGTCCACCAATATGGACTTGGCCTCCATCAAGGCCACCATGCTCCTGCCCAAGGTTGTCAGGCCGCCCTTCTTAACGCCGTGGGCAGAGCCGGCGACCTCATTATCAAAGAAATGCGTCGGCGCCATCATGCGAAAGCCGGCGTTAAACAACACATCGAGGTTAGCCAAGTCGCCGTCCAAGGCATGAGCCCCTTCGATCCCCAGAAAACCCGCGGTAATGAATGGTTGCTCCTTACGACGCTCCAGGTAGCTCTTCAAGTCAGACGATGATAGGATGATCGACAGTTTTCCCTGCGATGCGTCCGCCATCGTATGGAGTCGGCGCGCCTGGTATAGGGCTCGTTCCTTCAGGCTATAAAAAGTTCGCATGGGCCAGCGGCCGGCCAAAGCCAGAAAGATAATGTTGTCGCTAGTAGCGGCGTTGCTTTCAATGTTGAGGCCTATGGGGGTTTTCGTAACAACGGTGAATCCCTGTAGGGCGACATTACCCTCGATCAGTCGTGGGACGTCAACCTGTCCGCGCGCACTTTTTTTGAGGAGATTTCGGCCCCATAGCAACGAATCGGCGTGCAAGTCGGCCAGGAACAGGCGTTGGTGCAGAGCGCTCGCCGCCGCGGAGGGCTGGTAAGGAGCATGGCTCAGAATTGGATTTAATCGTCGCTCAATTTGGTCCGGGGCCCAAACAAAGACCGAAACCGCCAGCAAGCCAATGATCGCGAAGCCAATAAGGGCTATTCTCATACGGCGTGTCACCTTGAAGCATGCGCCAAATGGAAATCGAGGCAACCGTTACTCCAGTTGCGGCACTGGAGCTCAGCTACCAGAGTACAGACGCATGCTTTATTTAGGTAAGCGACTTACTCTTGAAGTCCTCTATTATTCTACTAGCTCCTCTGACGGGTGTGCTCTCAGCACGATGTAAACCCCGTTAGGGACGACCTGTTTATAGGAAACAATCCGCCCGATCCTCCGGAAGCTCCATAGGAGCTTTCTATAATAGCCAGGGGCTAGCGAAGCGTAGCCCCTGGAACGTAACCTGGCCGACGCTATGAGCCCTGAAGGGGCGGCATACCCTTCGGCGAAACTACCGACCTCAATCCCAGACATAACGCTCATCCAACCCGACCCCGTATTTCCGACACAAAAGCCGGAGCTCATCCTGAAATGAATGCCGCTGATGACGTTCCTTCTGATTGGCAATGTAGCGCTTGAGTGCTGCCACGCCTGATTGCCCAATCGAAAAAGCTCCGTAGCCCGTCTGCCATTCAAACCTCCCAAGTCTACCATCTTTGGTCTTGATCCACTTCGAGGACGAGGTTTTCACCGCCTTTACCAGATCCGCTACGGCCTGGCTTCGAGATAGAGAGAAGAGGGTGTGTATGTGGTCTTCGGTTCCTCCGATCAGCAACGCAGGTGATTTTAACGAGTGGAAAACCGTCGCCATATATTTGTGTAGTTCCGGTTCGATTTTGGCCGTGATAAGTGGTTCGCGTCGCTTCGTGCTGAAGATCAAATGAACAAGCATGGAAGACAACGACTGTGGCATAGGAATTGATCTCCATTAGTGCGCCCCTTCAGGGCTTGCGTGCGGGAGAGACTTTCCTTCCAGGGGCTGCTCCCGCCACGGCGGGAGCAGCCCCTGGCTATTATATCGCGCTCCTTCGGAGCTTCCGGAGGATGGCGGATTGTTTCTGATAAACAGGCCGTGCCGCTGAGGCTCATCGATACGTCGGTTCGGACATAACTTACTACTATCACCAGTACATCATGCGGAAATCAAATCTCCTCTGACTCATTCTTCTATGGTTTTAATGATTAAGTCTCAGGTCTAGTATCGGTTGCTCAGGGTCTGAATCGCTGGAAACCGTGCCTATTTTAAACTCTGCAAAATACGATCTCGATATTCACGCGCTTTTCGGTATATGGTTTTTTCATCCAGAGTCAGCAGTTTCCGCGCTTTCATAACCACCTTGCCATTGATGATGCTGTCGGACACTTCCGCGCCCTTGATGGCATATACTAAGTGTGAATAGGCATTATAGAAGGGAATTTCATTCGGATGATCCAGCGAAACCAACAGTAAATCGGCCCGTTTTCCCGGCTCGAGCGAGCCGATTTCCTTATCCATGCCCAGCGATCGCGCGCCGGCGATCGTCGCCATCTCGAGAACGTCCGCGGCGCGGAGGGCCGTGGGATCGTTATTATAAAGCTTGTGCAGCTTGGCGGCGGTGTCCATCTCTTGAAACATATCAAGGTCATTATTGCTGGCGGCGCCGTCGGTGCCCAAGCCCACCGCCACGCCGGCCTGACGCATACGGATCACCGGCGCTACTCCAGAAGCCAATTTCATATTGCTTTCCGGGCAATGAGCAATCCCCACCTGCTTGGCTTTGAGAATTCGTATATCGTTATCGCTAAGCCAAACGCCGTGGGCGCCTAACACGCGCCCTTTCAGCAAGCCGATCTTCTCCAGGTGCTCGGTGGACGTGGCCTGATAGCGTTCCCGCACCTGTTCGACTTCTGCACGCGTTTCGGAAAGATGTATAAGCAAAGGCGCCTCGTACTTATCCGCCAAGGCGCGGCAGGCGGTCAGCGTTTTCACCGAGCAAAGATAAGGCGAGTGGGGCGCCACGGCGGCCGTGATCAACGAATCACCGCGCCAACGCTTCAGAAATTTCTCCGTATATTCGAGCGCCGCTTCCACCGTTTTATGATCGGGCGACGGAAAGTCGATGATGGTCTCGCCCAGGACGGCCCGCATGCCCGCCAGCTTCGTCTCCTCAGCCACAGCCTCCTCAAAGTAGTACATGTCGACATACGTGGTCGTGCCCGACTTCAGCATTTCCGCGCACGCCAGCTTGGTTCCCCAGCGCACAAACGCCTCATCCACGTTTTTCTTTTCGGCCGGAAAAATGTAGCGGTTCAGCCATTCCATCAAGGTAAGATCGTCGGCGATGCCGCGAAAGAGCGCCATCGGCGCGTGGCCATGCGTGTTGATTAAACCCGGAATAACCAACATGCCGCCGGCGTCGATCGTTTGTTTGGCGGTAAAACGCCGCTTGAGATCTGCGGCCGCGCCGACGGCGACAATTCGTTCCCCCTTAACGCCGACGGCGCCGTTGTCGATAACGGTCCTTTGGCCGTCCATGGTAACAACCGTCCCGCCACTCACCATCAGGTCGAGGAGGTTTTTGGGGGGATTGGATCGGCTGGCGCCTACGCACAGGACAATGCCCAATGCAAGGGCAAATATAGTAACCGCCCACCGAAGTTTCCGCGTGTGTGAGTTATCGCGGCTGCTCATTTCTCCTCCAAAAATTTAACGCTGAACGGCTCAGGCAGAAGCGCCTTCATGCGATAGGACCTGGTTTTTCCTTTCAAGTTCGTTAGAGTAACCGGTATGTTTCCGCAAAATTCCCAGATCAATTGCCGGCAGGCGCCGCACGGCGGGGTTAATCGCCGCGTATCGGCGACGACCGCCAGGGCCGTAAAGCGGCGAGCTCCTTCGGAGATTGCCTTAAAAATGGCGACTCGTTCGGCGCATACGGTCAACCCATACGTGCTGTTTTCGACATTGCAGCCGGTGTAGATGGTTCCATCTTCGGCCTGCAAGGCGGCGCCCACTTTAAATTGGGAAAATGGCGCGTAAGCGTGTAAACGTGCCTTGAGCGCTTGTTCCATTAAAGGATTGGTCCGCTTCACAGGATCCTTTCGTGGATTAGTCGGCTAAGACCGCGACGACCCGAGCGTAATATCCAGTCTCTACCCAGGCGTCCGCGAAAACTCCGATTAGTCGACTCGCCGCGGTTTAGCCTAACTTCCGGAATAGCGTAACCCAGCAATCACTAACTATTTGGCTTTGCCGAAAGGAATGTCCATTTTCCGGGGAGTTTCTGTGATCTTGCTCTTCTGACCGGTCAGCACTTTCTGCAGCGTCATTGTCATTTTTGCGCTCTTGGTTTTAACCAGGCCATAGGGAGCGACTTTACTCGAAATCCAAACATCATGAGTTTCGCCTTTGTCATTGGTTTGATAATGATCGCAGGTGAAAGAACCGGCCGGCGTGCTTACCGTTTCCGACCCAATCAATTTAGACTTGTTCTTCCAATTGAATGTATCTTTTTGTATAGCGCCGGAAGCCATGCTGCCCATAAATTCCATAGGCATTTCCATCGCCGGCTGGTCGCCGGCTTTCATAACCATTCGCTTAATGGTCACATCCGCGGCGCTTTTAATGAAGAGATACTTCATGGTGGCTTGGCCTTCGCGTCCACCCTCAAAATTCATTTCAAACCAATAGCCGCTTTGTCCATCCACCTTTTCTTCGCCGACCACGGCGATATCAAATTTACTGGGCTTGTTCTTTCCCTCTGTTTCCATTAAATAAGACGCGCCCGAGCCGACGGTAGCATTCCAATCGCCGAAGATTTTGGGAAAGCTCATGCCGCGGCCCATCTGAGCCCATACTTGACCGCCGAGCATAACCACGGTCATCAACCCGATCACGAGAAATACATTTCGCTTCATTAGACCCTCCTAAAGTTAAACGGTTCGTAACTGTTCACGGGGGTCAGGGGTCAGGGTTCGGGCGATAATGCTTGGATTTCTTTTCCAAAGACTTCCGCAATCCGTTAAGCGTCCGACCCACTACCCAATCTCTACATCACGACAATTCCTAACAGTCATCGGTACCACCGGGACCTTGGCCCCTGATCTCTGACCCCCGATCCCCGTGAACAATTTCAACGGTTCTTATGCTGTATACATTGAGGGGTTCTGCACCAATAGCGGTGATTATCATAGTATAATCATCGTAAAAAGTAAACGGTCGGCGCTTTGGTACTCATCGTAAGGGATAGACTTTCCAGCGCCACCTGCTTTCTGAATTTTACCTGTTTGGTTCCGGCTCGTACGGGTTAGGGAATATAAGCCATCAAGAGATTTTTACACCACAACTCGCCATCTATAGAGTTTCTTTCAGGATTCGCGCGGTCTGCTCGGCGCGAAAGCCAAGGAGCTTTTGGCGCAGCGGCGGTCGCGAGTTGGCCAGGATGGCTATAGCCAGTAAAGCGGCATTAGTGGCGCCGGCTTTGCCGATGCCCAGCGTGCCAACCGGGATCCCTCCCGGCATTTGAACGATGGAGAGCAGCGAATCGATTCCCCTAAGTGATGGACTTTCGATGGGTACGCCGAGAACGGGTGCGAGAGTTTGAGCCGCCACGATCCCCGGCAAATGAGCGGCGCCGCCGGCGCCGGCGATGATGACTTCAATGCCCCTTTTATCGATTTGCGAGACGAATTCGGCCAGGCGCTCCGGTGTGCGGTGCGCTGAAATAATCAAACACTCGTGGGGGACATCAAACTGGGTGAGGATTGCGTCGGCCGCGCGCATGGTTTCCCAGTCAGATCTGCTCCCCATAAGTACCGATATCAGCGGATTAGGTTGCTCTTTCATAAAATAGGTTCCGCAGAGTTCAAATAAAGTCCACCGCAGAAATCAATAGCGGCATACAGGTTTGCCTCAGCCCTCCTCCTATAGAAAATTCCTGACTCCCGGTTTATTAACTCCGGTTCGTGAGCGCCAGGTTAGGCGGAAATTTTCTGGGTAAGGGCGAAGGTGTTTCCCTCCGGGTCGATGAAGTAGCACCAGTAGCCGCCCCAATCTTCGTTGCCTTCGATTTCGCCGATGGCTTGTACGCCACGATCAATCAGTTCGGCGCGCGCCGCCGCAACATTCTCCACATTAAAGCCGACGCGGAATCCCCGGCTGGAGGCCTCCGGCAAATCCTCTTGGAATTGCAGTTCGAATATGTTTGAAGACCCCAAATCAAACCACACCCACCCTTCATCGGACTTGAGTTCAACCAGCCCAACAACCTCTCTATAAAATTTACGTTGCGCGTCCAGATCGGTGACAGTTACGCCAATCCAGAAAGGCCAGCCAACTTTTTGATTACCCATACGATTTCTCCCTTATCGCTTGCGGTCTTGGAAAAAGAAAGTTGATTCCTAAGAGTCCAGTTTAAAGCCTTCCGGTTATCCGAACTCAACGTAAGTGCGCCTGACCACTGATAACAAGGTACCCTGGATCCGCGCAGCTTCGCTTATCCCTTGACATTCTGCGCAAAGCCCTCGCACCACCGGTCGGTACAACGCCTCGTTAGAATGGTAGTAACTGTTCACGGGGTTCACTGAGAGCACACAAGAGACCCCCAGCGGAAGCTGGGGGAGACTCAGGCCCAGCCTACTCCGGCGACGCCCCACTCCCCCCACCCCCTCTCCCCGCCGGGCGGGGAGAGGGGGCCAGGGGGTGAGGGGCTCGTGATGTAGGCTGGATCTTGAAGCTCCCCCGG
>JACOSC010000031.1 GCA_016179055.1 Acidobacteriota bacterium | reverse complement strand
TCGAAACACTGTTTGGCAAAATGGCCCGCACTTTCCTCAGACACATTCGCGTTCAATCTTGGGAGGAGCTGCGGAACCGTATCCTGCAAGGCATTGCTGAAATCAACCAGGCTCCAGTGGTGCATCGTTGGAAAAAGTTCCAAGCCCTCTCAGCATAATGGATATGTTTCAATGAAACGGTATACTAGTAAGCGGCTTGGCTTGCTTGTCAATTTCAACGTTCCGTTAATAAAGGATGGAATTAAGCGAATGGTTTTGTGAGCTTAGTGCCTTTGTGTCATTGTGGTAAGATTTATTCGGAAGGCTTTTCAGCATTCAGAGGCTCGGAAAAACCCAATCTCTTGTCCATTCCAACCTGTATTTTGACGCACACCCGAAGATAATCTCTGCCTTGTCTTTCCAGCGGAAATTTTATAAAGTCATCTCATGAGTGAAGACTACGTTGTTCCGCATAACGACTGTTACCGGATCGCCGGGACGCGCGTGGCTCTGGATTCTATCGTCTACGCCTTTCTTGACGGCGATAGCGCGGAAGCCATTCAGCAGTCCTTTCCCGTCCTTACGCTCGAACAGGTTTACGGGGCTATTGCTTATTACCTTGCTCATCGGAATGAAGTCGATGCCCACCTGCGCATAGAGGAGGCGGATTTCGAGGAAAACCGGCAGTTAGCGCGCGAACAAAATCCACAACTCTACCAGCGGCTCACCGAAGCCCGTCGCCGTAAGCTGGCCCCTCGCTCATGAGAATACGCTATCAAGCCGACGCAGACCTCAATCAAAAAATCGTGACCGCAACGACCAGACTGGATTCCAGAGTGGATTTCCGCACGGCCCAAGCGGCGGACCTGGCGGTTAAGAGCGACCCTGAGGTGTTGAAGACCGCCGCATGGGAGGGACGAATCCTGGTTACGCATGATAAATCCACGATGCCCGACCACTTAACGCGCTTTATTGTCACGCAGGAAAGCCCAGGGGTATTTATTGTCCCGCGCGGCCGCAGACTGATGGAAGTCGCCGAAGAACTGGTATTGGTCTGGGTAGCCTCCGACTCTGAGGAGTGGACCAATCGCATTGTCTATATCCCTCTATAGCGAGCAACCAAAACCCTGGAATCCGAGTGTCAAAAGAGGCGCCCCGCCGCCCGCCCTATCATACCGTCGCAGACGTACTTAAATTCGATCATAAGAAACGCGCGGATGCCAAACTCTAGAGCCCCCGTGTGGGACCGGCTCCGCTATCATCATGATGGGCGTATGATCGAATCTCGCTCCTCCGCATATCTGAGCGGAAGAAATTATGTGCTATACTTTCCGCTTTCGGGCTAACAACAGTTTCTCATATTATCAATTTAGTAACTGTTCAACTGCCCACGCCTTAGGGCACTCAGACTATACAGACCCGGTCGCTACCGATCGCGGTAGCGCTGCATGGCTCATAGACCCGGTCGCTACCGCTCCCGGTTCTGTACCAGTGCAGAACCCTGAACGGTAACTAAATTTCCACATGGGCCGGGCTAGCTATTTTGGCCGATTGACAAGGAGTATCGACGAATATGCTTGCGTCATTAGATAGTTTCAAATGTCGCGCATCGCTTGCGGTGGGCGGCCGATCCTTTGACATTTTTCGCATAGCCGCTCTGGAGAGCGCAGGAGTGGGCGATGTTTCCCGACTTCCCTTCTCCCTAAAAGTTCTTTTGGAAAATTTATTGCGCCATGAAGACGGTCGCTTCGTCACCCGCGCTACGATCACCGCGCTGGCCGGCCGCCGCGCCGGTGATAAGTCCGCACAGGAGATTGCCATCATGCCGGCCCGCGTCCTCTTGCAGGATTTTACCGGCGTGCCGGCCGTCGTCGATCTGGCCGCCATGCGCGCCGCCATACAGCGATTGGGCGGCGATCCCCGCCGGATTAATCCGCGGCAGCCCGCTGAACTGGTCATCGACCATTCCGTGCAAGTAGATCGCTTCGGCGAACCCACGGCATTCGCCTACAATGCTGAAGTGGAGTTTGCTCGTAATCGCGAGCGCTATGCCTTCTTGCGCTGGGGCCAAACCGCCTTCCGCAATTTTAAAGCCGTGCCGCCGGACACTGGCATTGTTCATCAGGTAAACCTCGAGTACCTCGCCCGCGTAGTTTTCACCGAAGAGACCAACGGAAGCCGGCTGGCTTATCCCGATACATTAGTGGGCACGGATTCGCATACCACCATGATCAATGGATTGGGCGTGGTCGGTTGGGGTGTCGGCGGCATTGAAGCCGAAGCGGCGATGTTGGGCCAGCCGTTATCCATGCTCATCCCTGAGGTCGTCGGCTTTAAACTTTTCGGCGCGCTGCCGGAAGGGACCACAGCCACCGACGCCGTGCTAACCGTTACGCAGATACTGCGTAAGAAAGGAGTGGTTGGAAAATTCGTCGAATTTTACGGCTCCGGACTCAGCCATCTCAGCCTGGCCGACCGTGCGACTATTGCCAACATGGCGCCGGAGTATGGCGCCACCGTTGGATTCTTCCCAGTCGACGCCGAGACGCTTAACTACCTCCGTTGCACCGCGCGCAGCGCAGAGCTCATTCAATTGGTGGAGGCCTATACCAGAGCGCAAGGGCTTTTCCGCGAAGACAACACGCCGGAACCCATCTTTTCAGACCGGCTCGAACTCGATTTGAGCACGGTGGAATCTAGCCTGGCCGGCCCCAAACGTCCTCAGGATCGCGTCCCCTTGCGACAATCCAAGACACTATTCCGAAGAGATTTGCTCGCCATGCTCCATGGCTCCGCCAGCCCATCCCGCGCCGACTCGATAGGCCGTTGGATACGCGACGGCGGACGCCCCGAAGCGGCCCCGGCCGAGCTGCTGCAATCGGACTATATCGGACAACCGGCGCCCGCGGTCGCTCTTCAGCTCGACGGTGCCGGCGGCGAGCTGCGCCATGGCTCAGTGGTGATTAGCGCGATCACGAGCTGCACCAATACTTCCAACCCCGCGGTCATGCTGGCCGCAGGACTCCTCGCCAAAAAGGCGGTGGCGCGTGGCCTCAAGACCAAACCCTGGGTCAAGACCAGCCTGGCACCCGGATCCAAAGTCGTGACCGACTACCTCAAGGCAACCGGGCTGATGCCGTTCCTCGAGGCCCTGCGTTTCCATCTGGTTGGTTATGGTTGTACAACGTGTATCGGAAACAGCGGCCCGCTGCCGGAAGCCGTCACGGCCGCCATAAAGAAGGGCGAGTTGGTGGCCACCGCAGTCCTCAGCGGAAATCGCAATTTTGAAGGTCGTATCAATCCGATGGTGCGGGCCAACTACTTGGCGTCGCCGCCGCTGGTCGTGGCCTATGCTGTTGCCGGCAGCATGGATATAGACTTGTACAACGAGCCGTTGGGCCATGACACTGACGGGCAACCGGTTTATCTGCGCGAAATTTGGCCGTCACAGGCTGAAGTAAAAGAGGCGTTGCAACAGTCCGCCCGACCGGAGATGTTTCTGAAGGCTTATGCGGATGTTTTTCAGGGCGATGACCATTGGCAGTCGCTGGCTGTGCCGGCGGGCGACCTATACCAATGGGATCCCGGCTCGACCTATATCAAGAATCCGCCTTATTTTGACGGCATGACCAAGACGCCTGTCCCCCTTACGGATATACTCGGAGCGCGTGTACTGGCGCGGTTGGGTGATTCCGTCACCACCGACCACATATCCCCCGCCGGCTCTATTGACGCCGCCGGTCCGGCTGGACAATATTTGTTGGCCCACGGAGTGACTGAAAAAGACTTCAACTCATACGGAGCCCGCCGCGGCAATCACGAGGTTATGGTGCGCGGAACTTTTGCCAACCTACGACTGCGCAACCAACTGGCCCCCGACACCGAAGGCGGCTGGACGTTGCATCTGCCCAGCCGGGAGAAAAAGACTATCTTCGAGGCCGCTATGAAGTATCAGCAGGAGAATGTCCCGCTGATCATCATAGCCGGGAAAGAATACGGCACCGGATCGTCACGGGACTGGGCGGCCAAAGGACCGCGGCTGTTGGGTGTACGGGCAGCGATCGCCGAGAGCTTCGAGCGGATCCACCGCACCAACCTCGTCGCCATGGGCATTCTTCCGCTCCAGTTCATGCCCGGCGAGAATCGGGATGGATTAGGTCTCACCGGATTCGAAAGCTTTGACCTGCTGGGAATCACCGTGGGCTTGCAACCCGGAAAGAAGATTACGATTCATGCCGTCGGCGACGATGGCGTCCGAAAGACCTTCACCGCTATCGCGCGTGTCGACACGCCCGAAGAGGTCGAATACTATCGGCACGGCGGCATATTGCCCTACGTGTTAAGACAATTGCTCTAGCAAAGGTTGCGCCTGATACCGATAGTGGCGCAGACCTAGCATCGGGCCTCGAACGGTTACGCAGCCGGCGGTGAAATAGGGTGTGATTTCGGTACGATGTAAGCTCCGTAGGAGCCCCCCAGCTTGTCTTAACGACACGCAGAATAATGAAGAAACTGGGGAAGTTTCTAAGGAGCCTGGAGTTTGGACATTTTGGAGCGGGCCGGTGCCGATCCTGCGAAGCAGGCGAACCATAAAGTCGCACGCGCCCCGGCAGGGGCGCTGAGAAGTGCTTGGCCTACCAGAGGACATAGCGCTGAAGATGAGATGATAATGCAGCATCAAAGGAGTAGATGACCTCTCGGCGCCCCTCTGGGGCGCTCTGGAGATTGGACATTTCAAAGAGCAAGTATTACCGGCCAATCACGATTGTAGGCGAGCTTTAACGACATGCAGAATATAGATGAAACTGGGGAAGTTTCTAAGGAGCGACATGTTTATAGCAGGGGCTGCAGGCTTTTTGACCCAAGCCCCGTAGGGGCGACATGTTAACCACCACGACCGACCACATTTCGCTCCTACGGAGCTTGATGCCTCCTTCTGGGTACGCTTGGCTATAAACATGCCGCCCCTACGGGGCTGATACTTATCCTGATCTGATGATAATTTCCATCTAGATCGAGCACATCAAGCGGAAATCACGCAGGTGAAATATCGCAGCGTGGCCCATCGTATTACCGTGTCCGTGCCAGGGTCGTAGGTCAGCGTTATCGTTTTATTAATTGCGAGGGAGGGCGTCTCATGGATAAAACATGGCGGGTCATGTTCAGCCACGTTATAGGTGCAAGCCTAATTTTAGGCCTTGCCGTTGGTGCGGCTTGGCCGTCGAGCGCCGAGCCGACGAAGCCGGCCGCCGACGAAAAAGCTATACCGAAGGCATCGGTATATCGGAATTTAAAGCCGCGCAACATTGGTCCGGCCAACATGGGCGGTCGTATCGATGCTATTGCCGTGGTTGATAATAATCCCGCGATTGTTTACGTCGCCGCTGCCACCGGCGGAATCATGAAAACAACCAATAACGGCATCACGTGGGCCTTTATTTTCGACAACGAGACGGTCTCCTCGATTGGCGACATCGCCATAGCTCCCTCGGATCCCAGCATTCTTTATGTGGGAACCGGGGAGGCTAACAATCGGCAAAGTTCGTCATGGGGGAACGGTGTGTATAAGACATTGGACGCCGGCCTGACTTGGCGGCCTTTAGGACTGAATGACACGCAGGCGGTGGGTCGCGTCGTTATACACCCTCAAGATCCGAATACGGTATACGTGGCCGCGGCCGGACATCTATGGGGACCCAACAAAGAACGCGGAGTTTTCAAGTCCAGCGATGGCGGCCAAACTTGGCGCAACGTCTTTTTCATCAATGAAGACACCGGCGCCATCGATGCCGCCATGGACCCACAAAGCCCCAACACGCTTTATGCCGCCATG
This sequence comes from Acidobacteriota bacterium, assembly GCA_016179055.1. Classification (GTDB taxonomy): domain Bacteria; phylum Acidobacteriota; class UBA6911; order JACOSC01; family JACOSC01; genus JACOSC01. Next base: position 5,475 of record JACOSC010000031.1, on the reverse strand, counting down.
TATCAGCGGCGGCGCACGGTGTTTGGATTCAACGGCGGCGGCCCCGGCAGCGGTCTTTATAAAACCATCGACGGCGGCGCCACTTGGACCAAACTGACGAAAGGGCTGCCTACAGAAGGCGATCTCGGTCGCATCGGTGTGTCCATTTACCGTTCCAACCCAAACATTGTCTATGCGGTTGTTCAACATCAAAAGGAAGGCGGAGTGTACCGCAGCGATAATAAAGGTGAAAGCTGGACAAAGATGAGCGATACGAATCCGCGGCCCATGTATTATAGCCAGATTCGCATCGATCCCGGCAACGATCAGCGCCTATGGCTTCTCGGCGCCCCCATGTACTACTCGGAAGACGGCGGTAAAACCTTTCGCAACAATTTGGTGCAACGCATCCACGGCGACTACCATGCCCTATGGATCGACCCGGCCAATTCCAACCATATGTGGGTGGGCAGCGACGGCGGCATACATCAATCGTATGATCGCGGTTTGAGCTGGGCCTATATTAACACGGTGCCTTTAGCACAATTCTATGAAGCCTCTTATGATCTGCAACAGCCCTATCGGGTTTGCGGCGGGCTGCAAGATAACGGAAGCTGGTGCGGACCGAGCGCCACGCTGGCCGGCAGCGGCATCACCAACGCCGATTGGTTTCGCGTCGGCGGCGGGGATGGATTTTACACGGCCTTCGATTCGGCTGATCCCATGATCGTATACTCAGAGTCGCAGGATGGTTTTCTTTCCAGGCTCGACCTGCGCACGGGAGAACGAAAGTCGATACGACCGGAGCCCAAGGAAGGCGCAGCGCCCTATCGCTTCCACTGGAATTCGCCGTTAATCCTCTCGGCGCATAATCCCAAGACGATCTATTTTGCCGGCAACTTTATGTTCAAGTCCACCGACCGCGGCGATCATTGGGTCACACTCGGCGCGGATTTGACGACGGGCATCGAGCGCAATCAATTGCCCATTTTCGGTGTCATTCCTACGAAGGAGCGCGATACGCTCTCACGGCATGACGGTGTGCAACAGTACCCGACGGCCACGACCCTTGCCGAATCGCCGATCAATCCCGATGTGCTCTATTTCGGCAGCGATGATGGCCACTTGCAGGTCACACGCGATGGCGGGAAGACCTGGAAAAATGTGGCCGGTAATATTCCGGAATTGCCGAAGGGAACCTACGTTAGCCGCGTGGTGGCCTCCCAGTATGCCGTCGGCTCGGTGTATGCCACTTTCGATGGCCACCGCATGAACGATTTCAATACCTACGTCTATCGATCGGCGGACTATGGCGAGCACTGGAAATCCTTGGCGTCGAGCTTGCCCAAGCGCGGCGGCGTGCACGTGCTGCGCGAGCATCCGCGCAACGCCGATCTCCTGTTCCTGGGCACGGAGTTTGGCGTATTCATCTCCTTCAACGGCGGCGGCGCGTGGGAGCCTTTCAAGCTCAGCGGATTTCCCACCGTGCCCGTCTATGACCTACAAATTCATCCGCGCGCTAACGATTTGATTTTGGCCACGCACGGACGCGGGCTGTGGATTCTCGATGACATCACTCCGCTCGAATATTTATCAGATCGTGCCAGGAACGAGGAGGTTTTTGCTTTCCCGGCCCGCACCGCCACCGCTTACCGCATTAACTTTAATCAGAGCGCGACCGGGCACCAATGGTTCAGCGCGAACGACCCGCCGTCCTGGGCCGTGCTAAATTACTATTTGAAAAATAAACCGGGTGAAAAGGAAGAGGTCCTAATCACCATCACGGATAAGAGCGGCAAAGTCGTGCGGGAACTCGTCAAGAACCCCAAGGAGGCCGATCTCAACCGCGTCGAATGGGACCTGCGCCACGATCCGCCGGTGAAACCTGCCGAGGAAAGCCAGGAACGCGCGCCGGAGGCCGCGGCCGCCGGCTTCTTCGGCTTTGGCATGCTGCGCGGCCCCAGGGTTTTGCCGGGCGAATACCAGGTGCGTATTGCGCTAACTGGGCCTAAGGAGAAGGACGAAAAGTCCGATGCGAGTGAGAAAGCCGCAAAAGCGGAAAAGAGCGCGACAACGACCGTGAAAGTCGAAGAAGATCCGCGCATCACCGTGGCTGAGGCCGATCGGCAGGCTCGCTTTGACGTGCTCATGCAACTGGGAAAACTCTACGCCACCGCCGATGAAGGGCAAAAGTATCTCGGCAAGTTGCGGGTAGCCTTGAAGGCCGTTCAAGAAGATCTCAAGAAAATGAAAGATCCCAAGGCGCCGGAGGATCTGTTGAAAGCCGCCGACGCTCTCGCCAAGGAAGCCGATGCGGCTTACGATAAATTCACCGTGGAGCGCACCGACCCCTTAGGCAATGCCGGCCCACCCTTGACCTATGAGCCGCCGCGCATTCCCCAACGCCTGCAACGACTGGCCACGTCGATCGATGGCGTTACGGAGGCGCCATCGGCCCGACAGCGTGAAGACCTGCAAACCGCCGCACAGCTTTTGGAAGAGGCCAACACAATGATCAAGAAAGTGAAAGAAAACTTGGCGGCCTTTAACAAGCAGGTCAATGAGGCCGGATTGCCGCGAGTGAATCCCGAAACGGCCGCGCCGCCGCCGCGCCCGCGTGGCCGTCGAGGGGAATTGCCATGATCCACATTTGTAAATGGTTAATGTAGTGCGTTTGAAATCTCAGCAAAAGGTAATTGGACGGGCTCAGGAAGGTGAAAAGCACGCGGTACGGATAGCCCTGGTTCAGATGCGCTGCGGGAGCGACTCGGCGGAGAATCTGCGTCGCGCGCTTTTCCATATAGAGACGGCGGTGAAGCGCGGCGCGGAGATCGTCTGTTTACCGGAGCTTTTCCTGGGGCCTTACTTTTGCCAGAAGATGGAGGATACACGGGCGTTCGCCAGGGCCGAGCCCATCCCCGGACCCACAACTGCGCGGCTCAGTGAAGTCGCGCGTACGCATCGAATTGTACTGATCGGTGGCTCGCTGTTTGAGCAATCCACGCGCCGCCGGTTTTACAACAGCGCCCCGATATTTGGGACGGATGGCGCGTTGCTCGGCGTACACCGCAAAGTTCATATCCCGGAAGATCTGTTATTTCATGAGCAGCGCTACTTCGCCCCGGGGAACACCGGCATAAAAGTTTTTACCACACCCTTCGGCAAAATCGCCGTTTTGATTTGCTTTGACCAATGGTTTCCCGAAGCCGCTCGTTTGGCCACGCTACAGGGCGCGGAGATTATTTTCTATCCGACGGCGATCGGCAAGATTGATGAGCGGGTCGAAGAAAACATCACCGGGGACTGGCAAGCCATGTGGCGGAACGTCCAACTTGGCCACTCAGCCGCTAACAACGTTTACGTGGCCGCGGTTAATCGCGTGGGAAGAGAGGGCTCGCTGACCTTCTGGGGCGGTTCTTTCGTGGCCGATCCGTCCAGCCAAGTTTTGGCCGTCGCCGGCGACAAAGAACAAATTGTGATCGCCGATTGTGACTTTGGCCGCGTAAAGCAGATGCAGGCGGCATGGGGCTTCTTGCGTAATCGACGGCCTGATACGTACAAGCGGCTACTCAAGTCCTAATGCAGCCTCCGGCCGCCAACCGACGAGGGCACAGAAGAGCCAGGAATTGTATGACGGCCGTATTCCTCAGTGAACTCTGTGGCTCTGTGGTGATAAGGGAGAGGCCATGATGGAGGAGATTCCAATTTTTTTGGGCAAACCGTCCGAGCATGGGTATTACATGCCGGCCGAGTGGGAGCCCCATGCCGCGACCTGGCTCACGTGGCCGCATGACGAAGCCCACTGGCCGGGAAAGTTTGATAGCATCCCGCCGATTTGGGCGCGCATGGTAAAAGAGCTCGAGATTGGAGAGGAAGTTCACATCCTCATCCATGATGACCAAACCCACGCATCGGCCTGTGACGCCCTCGAAAAGGCCGGCGTGATTGGCCGCCAAGTTCGCCTGCACCGTGTCCCCAACAACTTTTCCTGGGCCCGCGACCATGGTCCGATTTTCCTGAAAGATTCTGAGGGCCACGCGTTGATTACTCACTGGCCGTACAATGCCTGGGGAAATAAATATGCCTATGATCTTGATTGCAAAATCCCGGCCCACATCGCCCGTATCACCGGTTTGCCGATCGCGCAGGCCCCTATGATCCTCGAAGGCGGCGCCATCGATGTCAATGGGAAAGGAACTTTGCTCACAACGGAAGCTTGCTTACGGCATCCCAATCGTAATCCTCATCTTGGCAGCGTGGAGATCGAGCAGAACTTAAAAGACTATCTTGGCGTTCGGCATGTTTTATGGCTGCACGATGGCATTATCGGCGATGACACCAATGGACACGTTGATGATCTGACTCGCTTCGTGGCGCCCGCCACGGTTGTTACCAGTATTGAAGACGATAACGGCGACCCCAATTACCTCCCGCTACGGGAGAATCTCAAGCGTTTGCAGCGTATGACCGATCAAGCGGGCCGGCCGCTGCGCGTTATCGAGCTTCATTTACCGGCGCCCGTCATTTATGAAGACATGCGCTTGCCGGCCAGCTATGCCAATTTTTATATCGGCAATGAAGTGGTGCTGCTCACCGCCTTCAACGATCGACGGGATCAAGCGGCCATCGACGTCCTGCAAGCGGCCTTTCCCACGCGACGGATTGCCGCCCTATACGCGCGCGATTTGATCTGGGGGCTCGGCGCTTTTCACTGTGTGACGCAGCAGCAACCCCTGGCATCCACGGATTTATAGGTTCTAATGCGGCGGATGTGTTGAAAGCCCAGCCTTCGGGAGGTATATTGTCCGCAAAAAAGGAGCCAATCCAATGATGGCCTCGGACCAAGGCGCACGCCGGCAACCAACGTCCCACACTGGTAACCGCCCGAGAACGGGCGGTCAAATCAAGTGTCGAATCGGCGGCGAGAATGTTAAGTACGTTGGCTCTGCGAAACTCGTTCTTCCTGTTGTTCTGAAGCTCGATCATAAGAAACGCACGGATGCCAACACTCAGCCCCGCGGGGTCCTGGAGTTTGGACATTTGTAGGGAGTGGGGTACCGCCTACAAACCAAAGCTCCGCAGGAGCGAGATCAAGCATCGGGCTATGGCGGGACGCTCACTCAAAGTGGTGGGACGAAAGGATCGTGCAGGACTGTGGCCAATGTCCAAACACCAGAGCCCCCGTGCGGGGCCGGCTCCGCTACCGTCTGATTGGCTTATGATCAAATCTCAGGGTCTATCACAAACTCGGCACAAACTCATGTTGACAACGGATGGGAATCGGTATAAGCTTGGCCTAGCTCTATCGTTTTTTGAAAAGACTAAGGAATTTACCTAATCGGGCCCCCGTGGTGGCGCGCCGTACTTGGGGCGCGGCGAGCGGTGATGATCTCGGTGGAAGGCCGAGACGCCCCATCGCCCGAGGGCCGATAGGGCTAGGCTCCGTGGCTCCGTAACCTTATCCCTTGTGGAAGTACGAACCCTGATCGCCCGTAC
>JACOSC010000009.1 GCA_016179055.1 Acidobacteriota bacterium | reverse complement strand
TCCCGTCGGTCGCAAGGTCTCCGACGAAGAGTGGGCTAAAATCAACCTGCGGCGTGATGATTTCCACGGCGACTGGAACTATACCATTCGACCACATCGTCAATCCTGACTTGATACACTTATTTAATCGCAGATCCTTACCGTTTTTTTAAAAATCTAATGCTAGGTAGGCTGCAATAGGGCTTTGGTTATTTCGTCCGCGGCGGGAGGTTGGATCTTGCGTCGGGTCGTGCCGCTTATCAGGAGCTTGCCTTGTTCGGGACGCGTGGTCTCGCCGATGTCCGAGCAGTCTATGGCTTGACGAGAGAGCCCGCTTATGACGCGCCGGGCATCGGCGCGGCTCGCTATAATCAGCAGCGCTCCGGAAGCCAGCAGGCCGAGTGGATCCAGGCCGAAATGGCGACACACCCGTTGCGTCTCATTAAGAATCGGGATGCGAGTCGCATCGATGCGTAAACCCACGCCGCAGACTTGGGCCAACTCATGCAGCGCTGCCAACAGGCCGCCTTCCGTGGGATCGTGCATGGCTTTAATATCCGCCGAGCGGCGGGCGATGGTCGCCGCCTTGACCACGCTGATGCCGGGCCGCATCAACAAGTGCGCAGCTTGCCGCACGAATGACTGGCCGAAGGCCTTGGTTAACTCAGCCCCGCGCTCGCGCGCCAGCAACGCTGTCCCTTCAATGGCGAGGCCGCGGGCCAGCAAAACGCGATCGCCCGGCCGCACTCGTGCTTTTCTTACCAGATCGCGCTTGCGGGCTTCGCCCAGCATAAGCCCGACGATGATGGGTCGGTCCAAGCCCAACGTAATCTCCGTATGGCCTCCACAAAGAACGATGTTGAGCTCGGCACAGGTACGCGAGAGATCGCGCGCGATGCGCTGCACCAATCGGCGATCGGTCTTGCCCTCCGGCAACAGCAGGGTCGCCAGAAACCAGCGAGGCTCGCCGCCCATGACGGCGATGTCGTTGGCGTTGATATGAACCGCATACCAACCGATACGCTCGGCGGCCAACGTAATCGGGTCGGTCTTGGCAATCAGATAGCGGTTGCCCATATCGATGACGGCCGCATCCTCGCCGACGGCAGGGCCGATTTTCAGGCGAGGATCGCCCGTACGCAATTGGCGCAGCAACCCGACCAGTTCAGAGGCGGGCAGCTTGCCCACTGGAAAAATGCGGGACGGCTTCTTAGACATATCCGGCCAGCTTTCCCCAAGCTTGCAGCGCGTCACCCGTGTTCTTAAAAGCTAGATCATTCCAGGGAATCTGGTGGTACTCAAAGTAGGCTAGACCCTGGGCCTCAATGCCCGTGCGCGGTTCTCCGCCAATGACCTTGGCCATATAAACGACGATGACCACCGGCGCCTGCGCGTAGGAATAAACGTTCAGCAGCGATGTGATCTCGATATCGACATTCACCTCTTCCTTGGTTTCACGAATGGCGGCCTCTGCGACGGTCTCCCCTATATCGACAAAGCCGCCGGGAAACGTCCACCGGCCCACACTCGGCTCGATGTTGCGCCGCAGCAGCAGCACCTTATTCTCCAATACAGGAATGGCGCAACCGACCACCTTGGGATTTAAGTAAAAAATAAACCCACATGCATCGCAAGCGAGCTGCATTTTTGATTCGGGAGGCACGGGTTGTTTGATTAATCCCCCGGCACAGCGCGGGCAGAATTTTATGGCCGCCTCAATCTTCTCTTTCGTGAATTCATGCGGGTGATATAGATGCTTTGGTTTGGAGTTCATAGCCGGATCCTCGTTTCATGTCCTATACTGCGGCCGCACTGGCCGCGGTAAAGCAAAAGCCGCCGTTCAAAGTGCGAAGGGCGCGGCGCCTCGCGCAGTTACGAATTGATCGAATCAGGCGCCTGATCCGCGTTAAAAGTTTCGGTAACCGGCGTACGATCTAAGCGGGCGCGCAGCAGCGCCAAGGCGCCAATCTCCGGGGGATGCTTGGGCTCAATAATCTGAGATTGGGGCGCGGCCTTGCGGAGGCATGCGCAAAATGCGCGATAAAGAATCCCGCGAACTTTAAAAACTCCGCCGCTCACTGCCACGATTGGCCTTTTATCATTCAAGCGCAATTGCTCGACGACCGCGCAAGCGGCTTGCCCAAGGTCTTGGCCCGCCTTTCCCAGCAGATGGGCCGCCACGGCATCACCCCGACGCGCCGCCTCAACGACCAAGGAGTAAAAGGCAGCCACTTCGTCGGGTGGCATCCCTCGACTGTAGACGTAGGTGACTAGGTCTTCCAGTTTTTTCAGCCGTAGCGACTTCACGACCATGAGTTCTAGGAGTGTCTTACGGCCGCGGCCATCATGACTTTGCAAAGCCGCCATCATAGCCCGCCGCCCGATGTCGTAGCCGCTCCCCTCGTCGCCCAACACATGCCCCCAGCCGCCGGCGCGTACCAACTTTCCCGCCGCATTCATTCCCAGAGCTACCGATCCAGTGCCGGCTATGACAATGACGCCGGGTCGGCCCCGGCACGCGCCGATCAGCGTAATACGGGCATCATTTTCAACCATTATGCGGCGTGTATTAATCAGGCCGGCTAACAGGGCGCGGATGATCTTGCGATCCCGTGGCCGGTCGGCGCCGGCCAGGCCGGCGCATACCCCATCGATAGGGGCCCCATTGCCCACACCAGCCATCTTTAAAACATGGCCGATGGCTTCAGCGAATGACCGCCGCACGGCGGGCAACCCCACCTTTAAGTAATTTCCCGGGCCGCCCACCGAGCAAGCCAGCACGTGCCCGCGGCGATCGGCCAAAACTACGGTCGTTTTCGTTCCGCCGCCATCAATGCCTAAGAGGTAACCCATATATAACTTTTTGTAACTGTTCACGGGGGTCAGGGGTCAGGGATCGGGAGATATTGCTTCGATTTATTTTGCAAGGACTTCCGTAATCCGTTAAGCATCCGCCCCACTACCCAATCTATAAATCACGATAATTCCTAACATTCATCGGTACTACCGGGCCCTTGGCCCCTGATGCCTGACCCCCGATCCCCGTGAACAGGTACTAACTTTTTTAAACTATGAGAGGCTCGCCTCGGCAGCCATGCATCTATTTCATGTTTGACGCTTGCTTCATCATTGTGGAGCGTCGTATCTTTTCCCAAGGCTCGCGCCGTTACTTATCCTGGCCGCCTCGCTATCTTATCACCGGCTCTATCGTATGACAACACGACCGGTAATCAATGGACGACCACGGCTGTCCGCCCCGTCCATCTGTGGAAAAGTTCCATGCGATTATCGCGGAATAATTTTTCCAATAAGGCGAACTGTATTATAATGTCAATTACTTGCATCAGGTAGGAGGTTTGACATATGAAACTTAAAGGCATAGCTTTCACAGTTTTCTTAGGAGTGGTTCTGGCCGTGGCCCTATGGTGTTCGGTTTTAGCCGAAAGCCGGCGCCCAGGGATGGCCGGCGGTACAGCTACTCTTTACTTCCCTCACGTTCCCACGGGAGCCGGTTACAGTACTGAGCTTATTATCACAAACTTCTCAGATTCCGAATCGGCGGTCGGGGTCATTCAATTTTATGAGATCAACGGCGTGCCGGCTTCTCTCGACATAAACGGTCGTGCGCAATCGGAGGTCCCGCTTGACATCTCTGCTTATGGTTCGGTAACGCTGCGCGCGCAGGCGCCGGTGAGTGATCCCGTACGCCGCGTGTATGCGATTGCTTCGACAGATAACCCCGTCAATGGGGCCGTCATCTTTCAAAGCGGGCCATCGATAGCCGGCATGAACGCCGGTCCGCTTATCCAGCGATTTCTGGTTCCGGTTCAGAGCATAGTCAGCCGAGATATCAACACCGGCCTGGCTTTCCTGAATGTTGATGACAAGGATACCACCATTGAGTTGGTTCTCAATAACGAACAGGGAGGTGAAGTTGCCCGCATGGAATTCACGCTCGAAGGCAACCATCAGACCGCTCGCTTTCTTACCGAGTATTTTCCTACGGTTGATTTGTCCAATTTTCGCGGCACTGTGGTCGGCGCCGGCAAGACCGCGGTGGGCGGGTTAGCTATTCTTCTTTATGGATCTCAGCTAGCCAGCCTCCCGCTTTCGACCGGATAGGCGAGTCTCCGTTCCCGGCGTTTTATGTAGGCAGGCACAAGCTCTTTTGAGTTTCAGCGTCGCCGGCCCGGCAGGAACCCGTTATGAAAAAAGCGGTGGTTTTAGTCAGCGGTGGATTGGATTCTACAACCGCATTGGCCATGGCGAAGGCTGAAGGTTTTGACGTGTACGCGCTGAGCTTTGATTACGGCCAGCGGCATGCTCGGGAGCTGGCGGCCGCCAAACGAGTAACCGCCGCGCTGATCGTTTGCCGGCACATCACGGTTCATGTGGACATGTCGTCCATCGGAGGCTCCGCTCTGACGGCGACCATCGATGTGCCCAAGGGTCGCAGCTTGGCAGAGATGGACCGCGCAATCCCGGTTACCTATGTGCCGGCCCGCAACACCATCTTCCTATCGATTGCCCTGGCATGGGCCGAGGTGTTGGGCAGCCGCGATATATTTATTGGCGTTAATCAGCTTGACTATAGTGGCTACCCCGATTGTCGTCCGGAATATATTGCGGCGTTCGAGCGCATGGCCAACCTGGCCACCAAGGCCGGTGTGGAAGAAGGCGTGCGTTTGCGAATTCACACGCCATTGATTCACATGTCTAAAGCTGAAATTATCCGTAAAGGGATGGCGCTGGGCGTCGACTACGCCGTTACATGGAGTTGTTATGACCCGACAGCCGCCGGCCGCCCTTGCGGCCGGTGCGATAGTTGCCTGCTGCGGCAAAAAGGCTTCAGCGAGGCCGGTCTGACAGACCCATTATTGGCAACGAAAAACTTGTGATACGTTTTGAACCGCCTCCCACAAATAGGCGTCCGCTTTGCGCAAAGAATTCATGATAGCTCGGCCACAGAAACGCGCCGTCGCTTAAGGTAGATCTAATCCCTATAGCCAGCGGATATAAGAAAGGCATAAAACTTTTGTAACGGTTCCGCCCCCCCATTTTGCCCGTACCCCATTCTGCCAATAGAACCCAGATCGGACTCTTAATCCGGGCTCGCATTTCTCTTTGTCAAAGATGGCCTTTTGTTCTTTAGGTGCGGTATCTTCTGGGATGCGACCGTTGAAATCCTGCGCTGGAACTAACATGGTGGCTCAGTCTTATTTCAGGCAAAATCCAAAAATTTAATAGCCGGAGACCTGGAAATGGCCTTCGGTCCAGAGGGTGCGAAGCCCTCCGGGTAAGGTCTAGTCAACCACCCGTATCCTGAACTTGAGCCAACTCAAGGAAAGGAAAGGTTGCGAGGTGAAGCGATAGAAGCTG
>JACOSC010000030.1 GCA_016179055.1 Acidobacteriota bacterium | reverse complement strand
CCGCGATTGGCGGAGTTGATTGAGCAGCGTGATTTCGTCAGGGGTCAACACTAATTTCGAACGAGTTGATTTTCTTGCCATGCTCTCAGCATAGCACATTTTTACTTTTATAGATACATTTTAGTGAAACCATATACTAGATTAAAAAGTACGAGACGCCTCCATGCCGGTGTGCGTAGTCACGGTTGCATGTGCTGTGAGAGAATATTTCAACAGCAGAAGGGTAGCTTTTGACCTCAACTTTTTTGCCGCACCAAACAACAACCCAAGAAACCTAAAATTAAGAGGGAGGCAAAGATGAGGCCACTTTTATTCCTGATCTGCCTACTCTGGCTGGCATCTTATGTCCAAGCACAGAACAATGATGAAATACCTACGCTGTCTCCGTATGAACATTCCAGCCTATTTAGTGTGCCTAATCGTGGCCAACCAATAGAATGTAAGAGGGAATATGAGACCTGTCCCAAAGGAGAATTGGAAATCACACATATACTATTCAAGCGTTATGAATGGACCGCTGTCGCCAGATGTCTACATTTACACCCTAATGGAACAAGAGAAGTACTCTATATTAATATTCGCTGGTTGAAAGGACTTCCGTCCGTTTATTCTCTAGGATCGCTTGGAGTCTCCGCGTGGTATAGGAAATCCTTTGGTATACAGATTCGCCCAGAGTTTCAGATCAGTCACATAACGTATATTGCTGGAACCGGATTAGTGGCGCGTTGTCACTACCGAAGAGACGAGGGAATTTACGCTAAGGCCCATATGAAGCTTTACTTCGTCCCAGATTGGGAAAATTATGCCACCAGGACCGTCAGTTTGAAGTGGCTAACATTTAACTTGGCATCGGAGGAGGGAGATTATGAAACAGACAATATTCGTGGTAATAATAACAATTCTCTGCGTTAAAGGAGTTTCTGGACAATGTCCAAGTCCACTACCTTCAGGAATGGTATATTGTAATGATTTCGACGCTGGGGCTACGTCTACTCCGCAGCGGTTAGTCGATTTGCAGCCGAATGCGTGGGCTGGTGGGTGTAACAACCCCGAACCTAATCCTTGTCCAACGCAGTTGAATGGTTACGGTCCTGCTTATGTTGTATATTACGATGCTATACATCGTGGAGTTATGTATGAATCTCTCTGTACGAGAAGAACCTCTTGCGGCACCGCTAATTTTGCTCATCAAGGTTATGTTTGGGCCACGCGGGTGAACAATGCTTATTCCAAGAATGCCTTTTTTAAGCTTGAGCAACCACAGTATGTAGGGAAAGTTCACGACGGAATCGACTACTGCGCAACTTTGAGTAATGGCGGGTGTAATGCGTTCTCTGGGCATGCCGATACCCATATGGTTGGCGCAGGTATTAATACCGGCTTTGGCGGCTTCGGGACCTTCTCGTGCAACTTTGGGAGCCCGATCGATACACCATCTTATAATTGTGCCGTTAAGGATTTATCCTGCACGAGCTTTCAGACTTGTATAGGAGCTAATTGGTTTTGGCTTGGCTTTTATTATGAGGTTGTGTCAATAAATAATCTACTGAATATCCGCAACATAACGGGGACGATTAGACGGTGTAATGACGTCGGAGATGTATGCGAGAAGGATCCATTGTTGACTCTTACCTTAAAGAACCCGATAACAGATCAGGCTTACATCAATAATCTCCTGAATGGGAATGCTGGTGATAACATATACCCAGACGATGGCGGTTTTCTTTCAGGTCTCCGGGTAACTCTTGAAGATTATGTGGAGACATTAGAAACGCCAGTAATCTTAGGTCGAAGCGCGCCCACAAGTCCCCACCTAACGATAAGAGGACCTGGTTATGTTGCTTTTCGCTAGCTGGTCGGGAGGGCAGACCTTCGCTAAAGAAGCGGTGAACACAACGTAACGAGGAGTGTGTTTATGTGTTTAAAAGTGAACTTAAATCCCATGGCTTTGATGTGTAGCGCGTTCCTACTTTGTAGCGCAACGCTCATGATGGCCGGCATAGGTCCTGACGGGGGAATCGTCAATATTGTGCGCATCGATCCCGTGAATCCGAATGTATTGTACACGGGCACAGTGGCAGGGGGGGTATTCAAGAGTACAGATCGAGGAGAAAGTTGGAAGGGAAAGAACACGGGATTAACCAATCGTGTTGTTCATGCCTTAGTTATGGATCCTAATGACTCAAACACAGTCTATGCCGGTACGGGGGGAGTGGGGAGGAGCGGCCTCTTTAAGAGCACGGATGGGGGGGAAAGTTGGCAGCCCCGCAACACCGGATTGGCCAATATCGGTATTCTTTCCCTTGCGATTGACCCTAAGAATTCCAGCGTGGTGTATGCGGGGACAGGAGGGCTTGGGGAAGGCGTGTACAAGAGTACGGATGGAGCGGACCATTGGGAGCGACGCGATACGGGAATGTATCGCTATACCATCGTCTATGCGCTGGTTGTCGATTACGAAGATTCTAATGTTCTGTATGCCGGCGTTGATTTTATCTTTGGTGGCGGGATATATAAGAGCACAGACGGAGCGGAAACCTGGCGATTAGTGACCCCAGATGTCCCACGGTATCCTTCCGGTCGGTCTATAGCCATGCATCCTGCGGATCCTAATACTTTGTATGCCTGTATGTATGGTATTCAAAGAAGTACGGACAGTGGTGAAACTTGGGAGCGCCTCGGATCAGAAGATCTTACTTGCCACTCTATAAATATAGATCCAACCCATCCAGACACTCTGTACGCAGGCACGTATGGAAGAGGACTCGTCAGGACAACCAGTGGCGGAAAGACTTGGGAGGCGCCTAGTGAAGACTTGTCTTCCCATACGCTTGCGCAATCCATAGCTATAGATCCCATGGCGCCGAATGCGGTATATATTGGAACATTAAGCGAAGGTATTTTTAAGAGTATAGATTACGGCGAGCATTGGGAGCAAAAAAACCGGGGGCTGATGGCTACTATTATTTTCGCCCTAGCCATTGATCCTCTAAACCCCAACCGATTATATGCCGGCACACAGTATACCTACTTATTTAAGAGCCCGGATAGAGGCAAGACCTGGGAAGCCAGATTTGACGAGAGGCGACTTCTTCGTGTTATCCTCGACTTGGCCATCGACCCTGAGCGCCCGGAAACTCTCTATGCCGGCGGTTGGAATAGCCATTTTTGGAAGAGCACCGATGGTGGTGATACTTGGCAACACATACAGGACGGATTGAGCGAACCTTCTATTTACACTATCGCCATTGATCCAAGCCGGCCGACAACGATTTATGCCGGAACGTCTCGCGGTTTCGTGTCCGGAGGGGTCCATAAAAGTACGAATGGAGGAGAGCGTTGGCAAGACATGAGCAGAGGGTTCCCGTCCTATACGGTAATTGGTTCCATACTCGTCGATTTTATCTTCCCAACCACTGTGTATGCCAGCACGATAGACTATGGCGTGTTTAAGAGCACAGACCAAGGCGAAAATTGGCAGCTCAGCAGTAAAGGATTAGATCCCAGAGTTGATCGACTAGCCATGGACCCTAAGGATTCGAGCCTACTTTACGCGGCGACACGAACGGGAGTATTCAAGAGCACGGATGGAGCCGATAGTTGGCGACCGAGCAACAATGGCCTTGAACTTCCTATTGCAGCCTTGGCTATTGATTGGAATGACTCAAACGTGATATATGTTGCTGCCTATAGTAATGGTGTTTTTAAGAGCACCGATGGTGGCCAAAGTTGGACAGCCACTAATAAAGGATTGAGCTATCTCGACGTCCAAACTTTAGCTATTGATCCGGGAGACTCAAACAGAATATATGCCGGAAGCTGGGGCGGTGGAGTTTTTGTAAGTAATGACGGGGGTAAGACCTGGGAATAGTCCAATGAGCGAAACGGAGCCCCTGTGAAAAATCGATATCCGATTCTAATCGTCGTAATCTTTATTTATTTGTTCGCAATGGTAGGCGGCCTCTTGCCTAAAGAAAAAGCCGCAGAGGCTTATCGATTGACCATTCCCCTTGGCTTAGACGAATTCTCTCCACAAATACCAAAGGACAATCCCTTAACGAATGAGAAGGTCGAACTGGGAAGACTTTTATTTTTTGACAAACGAATTTCTATTGACGAAAGGGTGTCCTGTGCTTCTTGTCATAACCCTAAGTTAGCCTTCACCGATAGTCAGCCGGTTTCCAGCGGATTCCAAGGGCAAAAAGGGAAGCGCAATACCCCGACCATAATTAATCGGCTTTTTAGTTCTGGGCAATTCTGGGATGGAAGGGCCGACAGCTTGGAAGAGCAGGTCAAGGCTCCCCTTATCAATCCTGTGGAGATGGCCAATCCATCTCATGAGGGGGTCGTCGGGCGATTAAAAAAGATCCCAGGATACCCCCCGCTATTCAAAACAGCCTTTGGGACCGAAGCGGTCACCATGGATCATATCGCCAAAGCCATTGCTTCGTTTGAGAGAACAGTGGTTTCCGGCAACTCGCCGTTTGACCGGTTCGAAACGGGTGGAGATAAAAAAGCCTTATCTGAATCGGCCTGGCGAGGCCTGAAGGTATTCCGAGGCAAAGGACAATGCCACCTCTGCCACACCGGATTTAATCTGACCGATGAGCTGTACCACAATCTTGGGGCCGGATGGGCAGAGTCAGAAAAGGATAGGGATTTAGGTCGCTACGCGGTTACAAGAAAAGAGGAAGATAAGGGCAAATTCAAGACACCCACGTTGCGGGAGATAGAAAAAACGGGCCCTTATATGCACGATGGGAGTTTGAGAACATTAGAAGAAGTCATTGATTTTTATGACCGAGGTGGCAATAAGAATCCCAATCTTGACTTTGAAATGAGGCCCTTAAAGTTGACGCCTCAAGAGAAGAGGGACCTGCTGGAATTTTTAAGATCTCTGAGCGGGGCGGGCTGGCAGAAAATAATGCCGCCCGCGCGGTTTCCCGAGTGACGTGTGGCGCAAAATGGGACCGATCCCTGGCTGCGCTTCGGAATCCATCTCGGCGGGCCGACCGCGCTCGCGCAATTGCTGCGTAGCCGTCCCCAAGATTACGACGGGCTGGTGCTGTTCTTCAGCGGCGATCCGAGCTACCATAAGATTAAGGCGCTCGCTCTCGTCTGCGGCCTTCGACGCATTTTAGTTTTCAAGGAAGATCTCGACAGCTTCTTTTTTTCAGTGAGTGGGCTGCTCCGATTCCTCGCACTACGGCTCCGTCACGGCGTTAAGCCTATGGAAAATGCTGCGGATGCCGCCATCGTCCCAGAGCGCGTGCTCGTGCTGCAATCGGCGGCATTAGCCGTGATAGAGCGAGCCCTGACGCTGATTCGCCAAAGAGGCATTTTTCGTGACCCACAGATTTCCCTTTTCCTACGCGAGGGTGATCGCTGCCGCGCTAATTTCGCCGACTATGCGTATGAGCCGCCGCACGTGCTCTCCCATGCCGGTATGGAGAACACATGGGCGCACTGGCGAGCTATCCGTCACGCGCGCTATGATGCCGTAGTGCTTTTTCTTACCGGCGATCCCAGCTTTTGGAAGATAAAGGTTTTTGCTTTTCTCTGCGGCGCCAAGCGTCTTCTAATATTCAATGAGCATTATGATTGTTTCTTTTATACTCCCACCGGCTTGATTAGCTTTCTGATGAAGCGATGGCGCCAACGCGTCGGTACAGTGGAGGCGGCGCCTCACGCTATAGTGATCCACGCTTTAATTCGCGTCGCTCGCCCGCTGCTCTATCCCTTCCGCTTCGCTTATTTACTGCTTTTCTATTGGACGCTGGAACTCCGTCGCTTCTGGCGGTCCCCCAAGGGTTAAGACGGCGGTGCTCCCTTACCGCTAGGAAGAGGGACGGCTCAAAGGATCTCCGGAGCAGGTTGTCGATTCAATCAAAGAGTACGAAAAGATGGGCGCGGAGAATATGGCGCTACCATTTATGGTCCCGTGATGGCCCGATCGGCAAGTACAAATCGAAACGTTTGCGCGCGCAGTGTTGCCGGCAATCCGAACGGGAAGCAGATAGCCGAAACTCGCATGAGCTTTCCGCATTGTATTTCCGGAACCAACGGTGCACCCATCCTGCCGATTCGACACACTGCGGCAATATGGATACAATCTCAAGAGGGCTTGGTACGCCGATCCGGCTCATTTCGCAACAACGAACCTAACCGATTACCATGGCATGTTTATTGCTCTGGATATGCGCCGTATGATCAGATCAAAAACCCAAAAGCTTAGAATCTTTTTTCAAAGCCCGGCCCTATTCAGCCACCCATATCGTGCCGGACGCGGGGTCCCAGCTGTACGGATCTATGCTCGGTCAACTATTCATCAGAGAGAGTTCGAACAATCACATACTTAAAAGAGAAGGAAAAATATGCAGAAAAACCTGAAGTTATATGTTGGTTTGTGGGTATTAGCATTATTCAATTTGCTTAGCTCACTCATTGCCGATTCGAATCCGCGCATTGAAATCTTCACCCCGCAGGGGACGGTAAAGTCGGTGGGCCAGGTTGCGGTCCGATTTTCCGACCCGATCGTTAGCTTTGGAGATCCCCGTCTAACGGACCCATTCAGCATGGATTGCATAGAAAAAGGTCGTGGGAGATGGGCCGATGGGAAAAACTGGATCTACGACTTTGACCGGGCTCTGCCCGCCGGTGTCGAATGCACATTTAGTTTGAAGCCGGACATCAAAACGCTATCCGGGCAGCCGATTTCGGGAGAGAAAACCTTCACGTTCTCGACCGGCGGGCCTTCCATTACACGCTCCGATCCCTATCAAGGATCCGAAAATATTGATGAGCAACAAGTTTTCATTCTGACCCTGGATGTAGAGGCCACTGAAGAGTCCGTCCTTCAAAATGTTGCCTGCGAGATCGATGGGATTCAGGAACGTGTGGAGGTGAGAGTTGTAAAAGGAGAAGTGAAGAAAAAAATCCTGAGCGCGCACAGCTCACGCCATGCGAAGAAGCCACAACCCACCTTGCTACTTCAATGCAAACGGGCATTCCCAAGTAATCGAGTCGTCCGATTAATATGGGGCAAGGGTGTCATGTCGAAGAGCCGGGTCGCCACCGCAGCCGACCAAGTTCTCCCGTTTAAGACCCGCCCCGCTTTTACGGCGACCTTCCGCTGCGAACGGGAAAACCCCAAAGCGAGCTGCATTCCGATTCGTCCGATGCATCTGAGTTTTTCCGCGCCGGTATCATGGAGCCAAGCGAGCAAGATCCTATTAAGAGGTCCGGGAAATAAAATTTATCCGGTTTCCAAAACCAAAGAAGGGGACTCAGAGAGGGCTGAAGATGTGACTTCCGTTTCGTTCGAAAGTCCTCTCCCGGAAAAAACCACGTTTACCTTAGAACTCCCAAAGACTTTTAAGGATGATGCGGGAAGAAGGCTTTCAAACCTAAGTAAGTTTCCGCTGACCGTGAAAACGCATACGTATCCGCCGCTGGCGAAATTTGCGGCGCGCTTCGGCATCATCGAGCTCAAAGGGGACGCCACGCTCCCGGTAACCCTCCGAAATATCGAGCCGGTGGTCCATACCAAAGTGTTAAAAGTTGGAGAAGAATCGCCCGCCGATGAAGAAAATAAGAGCTCAGCAATGGCCACCCCGGCGCCTCCCTCTGATACTGCCAAACGAAATATAAATTCGATGGGGTCAGACATCAAGGCCAGAGTGCATCGCGTTCCACGCGGCAACGACGAAGCGATAAGTGCGTGGCTCCGGAAACTAGCGATGGCCTCGCGAACGGAATCTATTTTTAAAGGGGCCCCTAAGGTAAAGGAATCCAAACTTCCTAAGCCGGGTGGCGCGCGCGCCTTCGAGGTGGTTGGAATACCGCTCAAGGAACCTGGATTTTACGTTGTCGAAGTGGAAAGCAAGATCCTTGGGATATCCCTTCTCGGGGCGACCGCGCCGATGTATGTCCCAACCGGCGCGCTGGTGACCAATCTTTCGGCGCATTTCAAATGGGGAAGCGAGAGCTCTCTCGTGTGGGTAACGACCCTCGATAAAGCGGAACCTGTAAAAACAGCTTCCGTCACGATACGCGATTGCACCCAGAAGGTCATCTGGAGCGGGAAAACCGATGACCAGGGCATCGCACATATCAAGAAACATATACCCTCGGAAAGCGAACTGCCGCGCTGTCAATATCAGGTTGACGGCAGTAACTACGAGGACGTGTACGGAAGTAGGCTCGGTGAGATGCAAGGTGGCCTTTTTATAACCGCCAGCGCCGGGGAGGATATGACCTTCGTACACTCGGGTTGGAATAAGGGGATCGAATCATGGCGGTACAAACTGCCGTCGAAATACGGTCGTAATTCGATACTCGTCCATACCATCTTCGACCGCACTTTGTTCAGGGCCGGCGAGACCGTTCACATGAAGCACTTGTTAAGACGACACACGATGTCTGGATTCGCAATCGTAAACGAAGCTCAGCGGCCGGCCAAGATGGTCATCTCGCACCTGGGCACCGACCAGAGATATGAGTTCGATTTAAACTGGGATTTGAGCGGGATCGCCGATACGACGTGGCAGATCCCCAAAGAGGCCAAGCTAGGCCAGTATAAAGTGGTCATGTCTCGAGCTCGGAAGCAGACAACAAAGCCGGAAGCAGGCGCCGCCGAAAGCGAACCCGACGAGGCCAATCAACGATGGAGGACTTGGACTACAGGAACCTTTCGCGTGGAAGAATTCAGGATCCCGCTCATGAGAGGCATCATTCAGCCTCCGAAGGACCCCCTGGTTAACCCGGCCGCCGTTGAGGTCGACGTTCATCTTTCATACCTTTCAGGTGGAGGAGCAGGTGGCGCGCCGGTTAAACTAAGAAGCCAGGTGCTTCCTCGATCCGTGACCCTCCAAGAGTATAGTGACTTTACATTGGTCAACGGCGCAGTCAAAGAGGAAACTACCCGCGGAACGAATAGTGATTATGATTACGTCGATGAAGCGGAGACGGAGGAACAAGCCTTACAACCCGCCGAGACCCAACCCACTAAAAAACGGCAAGCCACGACCCAGACATTGGAGCTCCAACTCGATCGGGCGGGCGCGGCCAGGGCAAAGCTAGCCAAATTGCCAAAGAGTCCCCGCGCTCAAGATTTAGTCACCGAGCTTGAATTCAAAGATCCCAATGGGGAAACACAAACGGTTTCCCGAACTATCCCGCTCTGGCCCGCAAAGGTGCTCGCCGGAATCAAACCCGACGCTTGGTCGTCGTCGCAAGAATCTTTTCGCTTCCAAGCCGTCGTGCTGGACTTAGTTGGAAAGCCTCAACCGGGCGCCTTGGTAAAAGTCGACCTCTTCCAGAGAAAGTATTACTCTCATCGGAAAAGACTGGTCGGCGGATTTTATTCCTACGAACACATCACCGAGGTGAAGCGGGTTGGAAATGTGTGCGAGGGCACAACCGATCCAAAGGGATTGTTGATCTGCGACACAAAATCGCCGGTCTCGGGCAACGTGATCCTGCAAGCGCAGACGACCGACGACGTGGGAAATATCTCCACGGCGCACCGCGACGTCTGGATCTCAGGGAAGGACGATTGGTGGTTCGATGTTTCCGACAATGACCGGATTGATCTCCTCCCTGAAAGAAAAAGATACGAAGCTGGAGAGGCGGCAAAATTTCAAGTGAGAATGCCATTTAGAGAGGCCACCGTACTCGTCACCGTGGAGCGCGAAGGGATTATGGAAGCCTTCGTTACGCGACTCTCCGGGAAAACGCCGACGATTGAAATCCCGGTCAAACCTAATTTTGCCCCCAACGTATTTGTTTCGGCGCTCTGTGTGCGAGGCCGTGTGGGGGATATTAAACCCACGGCTCTCGTTGATCTGGGGAAGCCGGCTTACAAACTTGGCATTGCGGAAATCAATGTGGGCTGGCAACCCCATGAGCTTCAGGTGACAGTCTTGACGGATAAGAAGACCTTCAAAATTCGTGAGAAGGTGTTGGTTAAGATCAACGTCAAAGGTCCTAATAACGAGCGGCCCCCGCAGGGAAGCGAAGTGGCCGTCGCAGCGATCGATGAGGGGCTACTGGAGCTGATGCCCAATAACAGTTGGAAACTGCTCGAGGCGATGATGTCGCAAAGGGGATACGAGGTAAGCACAGCGACGGCGCAAATGCAGGTCGTCGGAAAACGCCATTATGGTCTCAAGGCGTTGGCTCATGGCGGCGGTGGCGGACGACAGATTACACGAGAGCTCTTTGATACGCTCCTGCTTTGGCGCGCCCGCCTCCCGCTCAATGGCAATGGGGAGGCAACGCTTGAAATTCCCCTGAATGATTCGCTGACCAGCTTTAGGATTGTGGCTATCGCCCATGGCGGCGCCGGATTGTTCGGCGCCGGTCACACCGTCATCAACACGACCCAGGACCTGATGCTCCTCTCGGGGCTGCCGCCGCTCGTTCGGGAAAATGACGATCTCCATTTGGTCTTCACGATCCGGAACACAACCCACCAAAGTATGGATGTCGAAACCCGGGCCACGGTGAAGAAAGAGCCGATCCAGGCGGGTGCTTCCACGAGCGCTTTGAGGCCCGAACCCCTCCAACCTCAATCTACAGTCCTAGCGGCCGGTGAAGCCAAAGAGATTGCGTGGCGCCTCAAAGTGCCCAACAACATAAATACACTCCACTGGGAGGTCGCGGCGCAGGAAAAAGGCGGCGAGGCAAAGGACATCATCCGGGTAAAGCAGCAGGTAGTAGCCGCCATACCGGTGAGGACTTTCCAGGCGACGATCCTACAGTTGGACAAGACGCTCAGCCTAGACGTTGAAAAACCGGGCGACGCGCTTCCCGGCAAAGGAGGCATCCAGGTCTCTCTCAAATCTAAGATATCCGAAGGACTCGATCCCCTCCTTGATTATATGCGAAGCTACCCATATACGTGCATGGAGCAAAAAGTTTCAAGAGCCATTGCCCTGCGAGACCGCAGCCTGTGGGAAACTGCGGTGGCGCAAATGCCGTCGCATCTCGATGGCAATGGCTTGGTAAAATATTTCCCGAGTATGCTGTCGGGGTCTGATATACTGACCGCCTATATCCTTTCCATCAGTCACGAGGCCCAATGGGAAATCCCGCACCTTGTCCAAGAGCTCATGGAAGCAGGTTTGAAGGGCTTCATCGAAGGAAGAATCATCCGTTATTCGGCCCTCCCCACGGCGGATCTTGCCATTCGAAAAATGGCGGCCCTGGAAGCCCTTTCTCGCAATGGACAAGTAGAGCCCGGCATGCTCAGCTCGATTTCGATCGAGCCCAATCTGTGGCCTACCTCAGCAGTCATCGATTGGCTAAATGTTCTCATAAGAGTCCCGGCGATTTCTCAGCGCGAGTCAAGGCTCAAAGAGGCTGAGCAAATCATCCGCGCGCGATTAAATTTTCAAGGGACAACAATGGGATTTTCCACCGAAGCGTCCGACCATCTCTGGTGGCTGATGATCTCGGCGGATGTAAATGCCGTGCGTGCTATTCTTACGTTCCTCGATCTAAATCTTTGGACGCAGGACATGCCGCGATTGGTACAAGGGGCGCTCGCACGTCAACATAAAGGGGTGTGGAATACCACCACCGCGAATGCGTGGGGCGTTTTGGCCCTGGAAAAATTTTCTAAGAAATTCGAATCCATTCCGGTATCCGGAGCGAGCTCGGCAAGGCTGGGCCCATCCACGAAATCAATCGACTGGGAACAGACATCGCCCGAACGGAGCATTCTGCTCGCATGGCCCAAGGAGAAGTCTCCGGTCGTTGTCGATCATCAAGGAACCGGAAAGCCATGGGTCACGTTGCAGAGTCTCGCGGCCATCCCCCTGAAGGCGCCGTTCTCTAGTGGATACAAGATTAACAAATCAATCATACCCCTCGAGCAAAAACAGAAAGGAAAATGGAGTCGAGGGGACGTGCTGAGGATCAAGCTTGATCTGGAAGCCAAAGCCGATATGACGTGGGTTGTGGTCAACGACCCCATCCCTTCGGGCGTCACCATTTTAGGAAGCGGGCTGGGCAGGGATTCGCGGATTCTTACACGCGGCGAAACGAAGACCGGCTGGGTGTGGCCCGTCTTTGAAGAACGCTCCTTTGAGGCGTTCCGAGCTTACTATGAATTTGTTCCAAAGGGAGTTTGGTCTGTGGAGTACACGATCAGGCTCAATAGCGAAGGTACATTTCATCTTCCGACGACGAGAGTCGAGGCGCTTTACGCATCGGAGATGTTTGGCGAAAACCCGAACCGCGACGTAATGGTCGGACCTTAATTCTCTGTGCCTCCTGGTTAAATAAAATTAGTATTTGTTTACCGTCTTTATGCGGAGTGCAAAAGCGAAGCTTTTGAATGGGAGCGTGCGGCGCACGCTCCTAGCAACGGCTACGCCGTTGCTACGCAAAAGCTTCGCTTTTGCACTCCACACAGTAATCAAATACTAAAATTAACCACAGAGGGCGCAGAGACGCAATCGTCAATTCACTCGTAGTGTTGGCGTTAAAATTAAAAAAATATGAATAAAAAGTTATCGATCATACTAGGATTTGGCGCCCTCTTGTGTCTGATGTTATTGTATCTCCTCTTTCAGTTTCGCCGGCCGGGTCCGCAGTTCACTCCGTTTCAAAGCGTAAAAAAGACTTATCAAAAATCCGATGCGTCGCTGCTGGACCGGCACGGGGAAGTCCTCCATGAGCTGCGAGTCAACTCAAAGGGACGCAAGCTCGATTGGGTCCTCTTGAAGGATATTTCGCCGGCTTTGAAACAGACGGTCCTTCAATCGGAGGACAAGAATTTTTATAAACACCACGGAGTGGACTGGAAAGCCTTTGGCGCTGTCCTAATAAAAAATGCCTTTACGAAGAATGCGCGGGGCGCCAGTACGATTACGATGCAGTTGGCATTGCTCGTAGAAAAGCAACCTGGGTCTAAGCGAGCGAGCAAGACCGCCGTTCAAAAATGGAGTCAAATAAAAGCGGCCCGGGAGCTAGAAAAGGTATGGTCTAAAGATGAAATTCTCGAGGCGTATCTAAATCTCTTAACATTCAGGGGGGAGCTGCAAGGACTGCGCGCGGCCTCTCGCGGTTTGTTTGATAAGGAACCCAATGGGTTAACGATGCATGAGTCCCTTATCCTTGCGGCGCTCATTCGTTCCCCGAACGCGCCGTCAGAAAAGGTCTCCTGGAGAGCATGCGCTCTTAGCGGCACGCTTGGATTACGGATCGAATGTGATCAATTGCAAGCCTTGGCGCAGAAGGTGCTCAGCCGTCCCTACTTTGTCAAACCCAGAATGTCGTTGGCGCCGCATGTGGCCCAGACCCTGCTCAAGTCCGGGAAGATGGCCGAAACGACGACGCTCGATAAGGAACTCCAACGGTTATCTGCCGACGTATTGAAACATCAATTAATGGCCGTGCGCTCGCAGAACGTCCATGACGGAGCGGTCCTCGTCGTCCAGAATGATACCGGAGAGGTGTTGGCGTACGTGGGGAGCGCCGGAGAAGTGTCCAGTGCACGGTTTGTCGACGGAGTTCAGGCCAAGCGGCAGGCCGGCTCCTCACTGAAGCCCTTCTTGTATACACTGGCCTTTGACGAGCAACTATTGACGCCGGCTTCCATTTTGGATGACAGTCCGATCGATGTCCCCACCGAGCGGGGCCTCTACCGACCTGAAAACTATGAAAAGGACTATAAAGGATTGGTTACGGCGAGGGCGGCCTTGGCTTCCTCGCTCAATATCCCCGCGGTCAGAACCCTTTCCTTGACCGGCGTTGAGCCGTTTATCAGCAAATTGGAGCAAGTGGGCTTCAGTAAGCTTGACACCGATGATTTCTACGGCCTTTCTTTAGCGCTCGGGTCGGCGGACATTAGTCTTTGGCAACTCGTGAATGCTTATCGAACACTGGCCAATAGAGGGCTTTGGCAACCGATCATGCTGACCTTCGAGTCTCGGGAAAAAACTCAGCGCCGGGTTTTTTCAGAAGGGGCGGCCTTCTTGACTTCAAGCATTCTTTCAGACAGAGTGGCGCGCAGCGCCACCTTCGGTCTCGAAAATCCCCTGGCGACCCGCTTCTGGACGGCTGTAAAAACCGGGACGAGTAAAGACATGCGCGATAACTGGTGTGTTGGGTTTTCATCCAAATATACCGTGGGTGTGTGGGTGGGCAATTTTTCCGGCGCCTCGATGTGGAACGTTTCCGGGATTGTGGGCGCGGCGCCGATTTGGCTTGAGATTATGAACCACTTGCACGGCAGCGATACGAGCGTCTCGCACCCGCCGCCTCGAGAGGTTATCGCAAAGAAGGTCACGTTCGATAACAACATTGCTCCCGATCGGACCGAATGGTTTATCACGGGAACCGAACCGGAGTCGGTCCGGTATGCGGCGGCGCAACCCGCGCCAAGAATTCTATATCCCGCTCAAGGAACACTTATCGCACTCGATCCGGATATCCCCGCCGGCCGGCAGCGGATGTTTTTTGAATCAGCCGTCAAGAGTAATGCGCTCAAGTGGGTTCTCAATAATAAGATTCTCGGCCCCACTTCTGACGCAACGTCCTGGCAACCGGAGCCCGGCGCCTACAAAATTTCACTGATGGATGCAGAGAAGAATATTCTAGATAGTGTAGATTTCAAGGTTCGAGGAAATTACAGGGTGAGATAGTACGGTGTCGGCCTCTTACCGGTTAAAGTGCCTGACGCGCAATCTGCTGAAGCTCTTTCGGACGCAAGTGTGATTAGAAGCCGCGTAAAATGGTGGAAGCCCGTCGCTGGGCCGCCAGGAATGTTCCAGCAGATCATCAAGGCCCGTGTGCGAGCAAGGGCCAGACGGCTCATGCCTGCGCCCCGCCGGGGTGCGCCGGTTTTCATGGCGGGCGTTTCGGTGGTGTCGCTGCGCTCAACCTTCGGCTAATGGCTGGAAACCCTCCGGCTTTCGCGCGATTCCTGATTTCAAATTTCGTACTTGTTCACCCACCCACACCTTAGGGAACCCAGCCGATACAGAACCGGAAGCGGTAGCGACCGGATAAGCGCAGTAGGGCACGCAGACCCGATCGCTACCGCTCCCGGTTCCGTATCGTGCAGACCGCTTGAACAGTTTGGTACAGGCAACCGCTTACGCGTGTCCGTTCCACTGCGCGATTCGGCTGAAGGCGCGCAGGTCGGAATCTGGAGCCACCGTCGCTCGGAGACGGCGCTGCGTTAGAAATAAATCTTTAAGGCCAATTGAAATTGCCGGGCGTCGTGCAAATTGCTGCCCGCTCGACGTGTTGATCCGATCTTCCCCGCATTTTGATCCGGATCAACGATGAAGTAGTCGGTTCCGTCTTCTCGACGAACGGACTTAAATTTTATGCTGTTGTTGGGAATCCCAAAGGCGGGATGGTTGAAGGCATTGAAGATCTCAGTTCGAAATTGAATATATCTAGTCTCGTTTATCCGGAACTCTTTGAAGAGCGAGAAATCGAAATTTACCAGGCCGGGTCCCGTTAAGATATTTCGTCCGGAGTTTCCATAAGTATAATCGTTAGGCCGCGCAAAATCGAATATGTTGAAATAACGGTCCACACTTCTTTCGGAACTCGGGAGCTCGCCGGTTCCGATGCGGTTTGGCCGCTGCGCACTGCTGGTTCTGGCCACGTCTCCATCTAAATTTACTGTGAAATGATTACCGGACTGGATTGTTGCAATGTTGCCTACTCGCCAGCCGCCTAGAATTATTTCCGGTAACCCTGATAAATCTTTTCCGATGAGGCGGCCCTTGCCGACGGGAAGATCGTACCCCCATGAGAATGTACCACGATGACGAATATCAAAAGAGGCATTGCCGCGCTCCGCCGCCAAATTCGTTACATCCTGAGGCTCAAGCGAATTGCTGTGACCGCCAAATGCGCCAATCGAATCGGCGGTGGCGTGCGACCATGTATAAGCGGCCAGATAGTACAGCCCTTTGGCAAAGCGTTTTCTCGCCTTAATCTGTAAAGAGTTGTAATTAGAAGAGCCGTAGTTGTCAATCGTGGGAATACTCGCCAAACAGGGGTTAAGCGCATAAAACGGCCGCCGCGTATCCGGCGGAATCCTCAGCGGGCAGACTACCGACGGATCAATTACACGCGGCGCCGGGATCGGTCGATTAATGTCAGTTGCGGAAAGCAGGTGTGTTCCTTTAGTCCCGACATAGGCCATCTCAAAAAGATATTCACCCCTAAACTCTCGCTGGATGGATACGTTCCATTGCTGCGAGTAGGAAGCCGGATTGTTCGGATTGGTGAAGCGGACAGTACCGTAAGGATGCGCAGGATCACTCGGCGCCCGCTCCTGCACAAAGCCCTGGCTAAAAATCAGCGCGGGAACGTTGTTATCAGGATCCCCTTCGTAAACCGAATTGACGATTTGCGGGAAGTTATTAAAAAGCTGACGGCTTACGCCCCCGCGATCCATCATATAGGAAATGCCATAGCCGGCATGTAATACCATCTTGTTGTCTTCCGTCAATCGATAAGCTAAGCCTATTCTGGGCGCAAAACCTTTATAAAAGGTATTCACCAGCGTTGGCGAAACGCCATTACGCCCGGCGACCAACACTTGGCCGGTGCCTGGATCGAAATTACTTTGCCGGTTGTAAACCTCAACCGGTGGCGTATTCAGCTCATAGCGGAGCCCCAAATTTAAAGTTAATTCTTTGGAGACTTTCCAATCATCTTGAATGAACGTCGCGAACTCAGTGCTGCGTGTCCCAATGCTTCCGGGAAAATCGCCGATACGGCCGGTCCGGGTAATGCCAAGCAGCAGGTCGGCAATTCCTAGACCCCCCGGTATGGAACTCTTACGTCGGGTGTAGTACCCATCAAACCAAAAGTTTCCTTTAATATTATCGCCGCGTAGAATGTTCACTTGGCGTCGTCTGAGGTCCACACCAAATTTCAAATTGTGCGAACCGCGAATATAAGTCAAAAAGTCCAAGTATTGAAACGTGTTTTGCGGGGTGATGTAAGGGCCGCCATCTCCGATGGTTTCTATTCCACTTACCGAGACCAGCGGCGCGCCGGAGGTAACCAGATCGCGATTGATGTTGGGTATCGCCCATTCGGAAGCCAAGTTCCGTCCGTAAAAACCGGGCTGGAAAGAAATATAAATTCGGCTGAAATTGAAACGAAATTCATTGATTATGCGGGGATTAAAAATATGCGAATAGCCTAAGGCGAATTGGCGAGAGTCATTATGATTGGTGCCATTGCCAAATCCGCTGGGCAAAGTCTTCAGGACAGCTTCTTGAAAGACTTCCGCTTGACCAAAACTAAAGCGGGAAAACAAAGTATCGGCGCCGGCAAAGCGATGATCAATTTTCACGTCAAAATTGTTGAAAGTCCGGCGACGCTGCCAAGTGGCCAGATAATTATCGAAGGTAGCGCAGCCTCGGGTTGTGGACGTGCAAAAATTGGGCAAGGGATATTGCTGGAGTAGTTTAAATCCCGCCGGGTCAAACCGCTCTCGCAGTATTCGGTTATCGGCAAACGGCTGGCGCTCACGCGTGGTTGGATCGAAAGTAGCCGGATCGTAAATTTGCTGTGAATATTCGCCGAAATCACCTTGCCGCGCCCGCTCGGTAGGGACGGTAGTTTTCTTGTTGAACGGCACGTTTTGCAGCATTCCTTGATAATCTACAAAGAAGAAGGTCTTGTCCTTTATGACGGGTCCGCCCAAAGTGAAGCCAAACTGGTTCTGCCGGAACGGCGGCTTCGGAAGTGGCGATCCATCGGGCTGCCGCCGGGCATTGAGGAAGAAGCTGCGCGCGTCGAACGCTTCATTTCTCAGAAATTCAAAGATATTGCCGTGGAGTTGGTTGGTGCCGGACTTTAAGTTTACGTTAACCACTCCGCCGCCGGAGCGGCCGAATTCGGCGGAGGCCACGCTGGTCTGTACTTTGAATTCTTGAATCGCGTCCAGCGGCGGATAATGCGCAATCGTGTTCACCAGCGACTCATTGTTATCGACGCCATCGAGCAAGTAATTATTGTTGGTCGCCCGAAAGCCATTAACCGAGAGCGCCGTATTGCCGCGTAGCGTTTCGGCGTTTCCCAAGCCTTGAGCGTTGCTTCCCGGAGTTTCATCGTTGGCGCCGGGAACCAGTAAAGCCAGATCCACGAAGTTTCTCCCATTAAGCGGCATATCCACGATCTCTCGATTATCAATGACCTGGCCCATGGCAGAAGTTTCAGTTTCGATCAAGGGTGAGCCGCCACTGACGGAAACGGTTTCCGATATATCGCCGACGTCTAAGAGGAAGTCTACGCGCGCCACCTGAATTGTTTCAAGAATAATGCCGCCGCGGTCCAGCCTCTTGAACCCCGGAAGCTCCACCGTAAGGCGATACTTGCCGATCTTCAGAGGCGTAATGGTGTAATCGCCTCGGTCATTGGAAAAGACCTTAGTGGTCTCATCCGTCGCCATATTTGTGGCCGTGACTTCAGCGCGTGGAATAACGGAGCCGGACTTGTCTTTTATGGTCCCCACTATCGTTGCCGTATTTATCTGCGCGAACAGACCGGCCGAAAAACAAAGAAATGCTATTAATGCGATGATTTTTTCCTTGGCCATTGCTTCCTCCCTCTTAACGCGAAAACTACATTCAAAGGCAGCCGCTGCCCACGGATTAAATAGTCTTGCGTAGCAGCGTCGGCGCGTTCTTGCCGGTATTGACGAGTGTGCGAAATCTACCCAGAGTACTGCTAAGGTAGGAAATCCTATATCCCCTCCGCGTAGGAATCTATCAGACTCGGGCCTGAATGGCAACCACAAAAATGGAACCGACTTCATTTAAGCCCCCCCGTGGCAGCCACGATCGATAAACTCTCCGTGAACGACCGCGGCTTCGTTGGAAGTATTGAGATTCCGATCCTAAGCCTATCAAACGGGACCGGACCCAGCCCCGTATGGGGCGACAGAGTGTAGCCCAGGGTGGAGCGCAGCGAAACCCTGGGTACGATGGACCCCTTTCCACGCCCAGCCCCGCCTTGCGGGGCGACAGACCTTCTACAGCCAGAGCTGGATTCTGCCGCCCACTCCGTGGGCTGTCGGATTTTTATTTGTCGGTCTACCCAGGGTTCCGCTTCGCTCCACCCTGGGCTATATTCTGCCGCCCCTTCCGGGGCTGAACTTTGGCATCCGCGCATTTCTTATAATCAGTGATTTTCGCCGTGTGCCACAGGGATTAAATACGTGAAGAGCGACAGACCTGCTAATGTTACTTTCCCCCTTTAACGAATACCCTTCCAGCCTCTTTTCAGCTTTT
>JACOSC010000062.1 GCA_016179055.1 Acidobacteriota bacterium | reverse complement strand
CCGCGATTGGCGGAGTTGATTGAGCAGCGTGATTTCGTCAGGGGTCAACACTAATTTCGAACGAGTTGATTTTCTTGCCATGCTCTCAGCATAGCACATTTTTACTTTTATAGATACATTTTAGTGAAACCATATACTAGGCGAGTCCGGGGTCATCACGTCCCACCGAGCCCTGCTTTTGGGAATCACACGAAACTGAACATACCCCTGACCCCGGGAGTTTGACACCACCAGAGTGTAGTAATGCAGGACATCTGGATGGCTGGCATCAATTCGTACTTGCACCTCGGTCCCTTCAAAATTCACCTGCGTAAACGTGATGGTAGGATACTGACGCCCGACTTTATCTTGGATTATGCTCACGTCGCTATCCAGGAAATTGGTTCCTGTCACGGTTACCAAGGTATCCTGCTCCCCCTGGATCACTTCCTGGGAGATCGCGGTAATCGTCGGTGGCCCCGCGGGTGTGCGACGAAGTGTTACACGCACCGGTGGGTTCACCGTGACCCAAGGGCCGTTGGGTCCATTAGCTGCGTTACGAACCTCTCGCAATGTATAGATCCCAGCGACAGACATATCGGTATATGATACTGTCTTGCACCCGTCCGCCTCCAGCGCTACCCCACCGAAGACTTCGAAAACATCCTCGACATCATCGTGGGCCCAGGTGCCGCGCACATCAAGCGTCATTCCGGGCGCATCGCCCGCACAATACCGAATGCTCCCCGGGATCGTAATATCGGGTAGTGGATCAGTGGGATCAGTGCGAAACGAGCTTGGGTTAGATACACGCAGCCGTAAGGTCACGACCACAGCGGGAATAATCGACGTCCACGGTCCACTGGGGCCATTGTCTGAATTGCGGATCTCGGTAAACTGATACGTGCCGCGGTCATTCTCATTCGTGTAGTACTTATCCGCGCAGCCTTCGGAATCAAACATGATCGCTCGCAGCCCCTCAAACGGCGTATCAACGCCGTCCTGCGTCCAGATTCCCCGGATGTCGGCGGTGACACCAACGGCCTGATCCGCACAGAAGTACAGGTTTCCTGGAATAACAATCGCAGCCGGCACTACTCGAAAATTCGTGGGGTTCGGCGTCTGAGCTCCAGCGGGCACGCTCAGAAACAACATCAGAATCATTCCCAGCCCTAGTCTATCCAGCCTCAGTTTTGGCATTGTACCCCCCTTCCCTATCACCTCCCGGCTATACGCCGTGTGACAGGATACCGATAGATAAGAAGGCCAATTTTCCTCTTGGGAGAAGTCTATCACAGTCGGGGACGATCCGCCAATAAACGAAGTGGCGGCAAAGATTCTTGACATAAGGTCGTGGTGCAGTGGGAGGTGCGCCGGCGAGACGACGAGGGGCTCGTTGTAAGCGGCGGGTGGGTTCGGGTCGCGGTAATGCAAGGTGATCACTGTAGACGCGGGGAGCGGTGCCTGTGGCGAGCAGTATTTCTGCCGGATCCGCACTTATATATCCGGCGTGAAGAAACAAAGTGGTATGGTTCTGGCGGCGCTCGTGCAAGTTTTCAAAGGCTAGCCCGTGATTCTCTCTATGGACAATGGCTGAGGTATTATGTTTTTTCGACAGACCCCCGTACATCCAGGCCAATAGTATCGGTGTTGGTTTGCGTGGATTTGCGGATAAAAAAGATGCTATCGGGAGTCACCCCCTGAGTAGTTACCAATAAAGTTTGGTATAATGATACATGCGATTGGCCAGAGGGGTAACGGATCGAACTCAGGAGGCGGTTGTGAATTTTGAATTCAGCGAAGAGCAGCAGTTGTTGCGCAAGAGTGTGCATGATTTTGCCGAGCGTGAAATTCGTCCCCATATTATGGAATGGGATGAGCAGCAGAAATTCCCCAGCGAAGTTTTCCGGACTATGAGCGAGCTGGGATTCATGGGAATCATTTTTTCTCCCGATTACGGCGGAGCCGGCTTAAGCTACGTGGATTATATCACCATCCTCGAGGAACTGGCGCGCGTGGACGGTTCGGTGGCGCTTTCCTTGGCAGCCCACAATTCCCTTTGCACGAATCATATTTATACGGCCGGAAACGAAGCCCAGAAAAAGAAGTATGTCAGCCGGCTGGCCTCCGGACAGTGGATCGGCGGCTGGAGCCTCACCGAGCCGGAAGCGGGGAGCGACGCCGGCGGGACCCGGACCACGGCCACACGGGACGGCAATGATTGGGTGCTTAACGGCGCCAAAACCTTTACCACCAATGCCACGGTGGCCGACGTATACGTACTGATGGCGGTGACCGACGCAGCCCAAGGTCATCACGGCATTTCAGCCTTTATCATTGAAAGAGATCGTCCGGGTTTGATTCCGGCCAAGAAAGAAAACAAGCTTGGCATGCGCGCCAGTGATACGGCGTCGGTGTTGTTGGAGAGCTGTCGCGTGCCCAAGGAGAATCTTCTGGGCAAGCCGGGCGACGGCTTTATTGATTCCTTGAAGATACTGGACGGTGGCCGCATCTCCATTGCGGCGCTGGCCGTGGGCATGGCGCAAGGCGCGCTGGATTGTTCGCTCAAGTACGCCACGCAAAGAAGGCAATTCGGCAAGGCCATCGCCGAGTTTCAGGCGATTCAAAGTAAACTGTCCGAAATGGCGACTCGTGTGGAAGCGGCCCGCTGGCTTACCTACCGTGCCGGATTCATGAAGGACCGTAACAAGAGGACCACCAAGGAATCTGCCATGGCCAAGCTGTTTGCCTCGGAGATTGCCGTGCGCGTAGCCGACGAAGCCGTGCAAATTCATGGCGGATACGGCTACATTAAGGATTATCCGGCGGAAAAATATTATCGTGATACTAAGCTGTGTACCATCGGCGAAGGAACCAGCGAAATACAGCGTTTGGTGATCGCCCGAGAATTGCTGCGAGAGATCGGGTTCGAGTTATGAAAATTACCGTCCTGGCGTTCGCCTCTTTGGCGGAGGCTTGGGGAAGGAAAGCCGCGGTCATGTCATTTGAGAAGAACCCCTTGACCGTGGCGGATGTGTTGGAGGCCGTGTGCGGCGATCGCTCGGAACTGGCGCGCTACCGCGCCATCCTTTTGCTGTCCAGAAACGGCGAATTCGCCAAGCCGGACACGCCACTGCAGGACGGCGACGAGGTCGCCATGTTTCCGCCCGTTAGCGGCGGGATCAACTAAATTGCGCCTCCCGCCAGAGGAACTATGGTTGCTCTAGTAAATGAACGGATAGACCGGGAAGCCCTTGTGTGCTGTTTGCGCCAAGATTCGGATGGGGCCATTGTAACCTTTGATGGAGTAACGCGCAATCATTCCAGGGGAAAAGCAGTTCTCTACCTCGTGTACGAGGCCTACGAATCCATGGCCTTGAAACAGATGTATGAGCTGCGGGACCAAGCGCGGCAGCGCTGGCCTATTACCGACATGGCGCTTATACACCGGCTGGGTCGCCTGGAGATTGGGGAGTCCAGCGTTTTTGTTGCCGTGACAT
This sequence comes from Acidobacteriota bacterium, assembly GCA_016179055.1. Lineage (GTDB taxonomy): Bacteria > Acidobacteriota > UBA6911 > JACOSC01 > JACOSC01 > JACOSC01. Next base: position 10,894 of record JACOSC010000062.1, on the reverse strand, counting down.
CTCCGCACCGGCGCGCCGCCTTCGAGGCGTGCCAATTCGGCATTGATACGCTCAAGCGGGATGTCCCTATATGGAAGAAAGAATTCTACGCCGACGGAGAAGCCTGGATCGAAGGGCAGGAGTAGAGGAAGCGCCTATGAAATTTAGCGCGGGCCTCAATACGGTCGTCATTACGGTAAGCGATAGCGGCTACCGCGGTGAACGAAAAGATAAATCGGGTCCCGCCGTGGCCGCCGAGGCGAAAAGACTCAATATGCCGGTGATTGATCAGGCGCTGGTCTCGGATGATCCTGAGATTATCAAGCAAAAGCTGATCGAGTTTTCCGACCGTCCCGATGTCAACGTCATACTGACTACCGGCGGCACCGGCCTCAGCCCGCGGGATAACACGCCGGAGGCCACAAGGGCTGTTTTGGAGAAAGAAATTCCTGGTCTGATCGAGCTTATGCGTTGGGCAAGTTTTAAGACGACGCCCCGTGCCGCGTTGACGAGGGCGGTCGCCGGAGTGCGAAGCCAGACGCTGATTATCAATCTGCCCGGCAGTGTTAAAGGCGCCGGCGAATGCCTACAAGCCATCGCCGATCTAATTCCCCACGCCGTAGAACTCATATGTGGCGAGAAGGTCCGCTGTGGAGGGTAGGAAACAAGCTTTCGCTGATCAGTCTAAAGATGTATTATAGAGTAGCGCCAACTAATTCCCAACGTTCCGCAGAGAGCGGCAAACCGGCGCTGCCCTATTATAAGGATTAGCTCTGACCGCGGAAGGCTTATTACAAGGAGCGTTTATGTCATTTTGTCCTGTGTGCAAAACCGAGTATCAAGCCGGCATTGAACAGTGCGCGGATTGTGAAGTCACCTTGGTCGAGACCTTGCCGGCAGAACCGGCTGCCCCCGCCGCCCAACCGGATTGGGTGCTTATCTCAACCGACCACGATGAGGCCGAGGCTTATGTGCTGAAAGGCTACCTTGAGAGTGAAGGCATCGAGACAACGCTGGAGAACAAATCGTTTCACATCGCACCGGTAACCGCGGAAACCCTGCTCAATATATTGGTGCACCAAGATCAGGCCGACCTAGCCAGGCAGTTACTGCACGAAAAGGAGTACCTGTATAAGTGCTCAAGCTGTGGGGCCTATTGTTCGCTATCGGACAAAGTATGCTCCCAATGCGGCGAGGCCATCGAAGAAGAGGATGCCGAAGCCATTTAAGCCGGCATCCAAGAATAAGGTTAAGCGTGTGGAGTAGGGCCGAACAATGAGTAGTTCTCGTGATAATGTCTACTGTTAGACTCTGCAGAAAGGTGGACGCCGTCAACGATCATGATGGAGTTCATAAACCACTATCCGCAGATTGCGCGGATTAGCGCAGAAAGTCGGCATACTGATATATCAATGCGTTCATCGGCGTAATCTGTGGATGCGGAATGGGCGCCGGCGAACAATTTTTCCTTCTTATGATGAATCAGCCGGGGCAGCGCCGCGTGGGTCCCCAGATCTTTTCCAATTAGCGGCCGCGTGGACAATGGCCTCTACCAAAGCGGGTACCGTGTAATCGTTCGGCATGATATCGGTCACCAAGTTAAACTTCTTGGCAGTGGCCGAAGTGATTGGACCGATACAGGCCACCCAAATCCCCGAGAGTTGCACCGATAAATCATCAGCTTCAAGTAAGGCCGCCAAATTGCTCACCGTCGAAGAGCTCGTGAAAATTGCACCGGTAATCTGGCGCTGAGCCAGGGCCTGTTTGATTCGGGTTCCGCTGGCCACGGGAACGACGGTCTGGTAAGCTTCCACGACGTCGATATGGGCGCCCCGTTGGCGAAGCTGATCCGGCAAGACATCACGGGCCACACGGGCTCTCGGCAGCAGTATGGAAAGATCCTTCCAACCGTGCGACCCGCTCAAACATTGCTCAAGTGCAGGAATTACGGCCTCGGCGCGATATTCTTCCGGCATAAGGTCCACGCGCAGATAATACCGCGCGATCGCACGGGCGGTGGCCGGACCAATCGCGCCAATCCGTTTTCCTTTCAATTCCCGCATATCGGCGCCACCGGCCAATAGGCGTGAAAAGAAAGACTCAACCCCGTTGACGCTGGTAAACAAGAGCCAATTGTAGCGATCGAGATGGCGCAGTGCTTCATCCAAGGAAGTATCGGCACGCGGCGGAACAATCTCGATAGTGGGTGCTTCCAAAACGGCGGCACCGTACGCTTGCAGCCGCACGGAGAGTTCAGCGGCCTGTTGGCGCGCCCGTGTCACCAGTACGCGCTGTCCAAAGAGTGGTTTATTTTCAAACCAATTAAATTCACTTCGCCCCCGCGCCGCCTCGCCGACGACGACTACCCAATTGGAATAAGATTCTTCCTGACCGCCAAAATCGTGTAGATCATTCAAAATCGTAAGCTGAGTCCTTTGTTCCGGCAATGTGCCGCGCCGTATGACGACCACCGGCGTGTGCGGGTCCTTCCCCATTTTCAATAGGGACTCCGCCAGTTCCCTTACCAACGGCGGGTCCAGGAGACAAACCAGAGTTTCATCCGTTTCGGCGGCAATGCGCAAGGCTTGTAACCAGCGCTCGTGGTCTCTCCCAGGTCCGCCTACTAAACAACGGAACGTTTGCCGAACGTCCGGCGAAGTAGGCGACACTCCGGCGTAAAGCGGCGCCGTCTCCATCAGGCTTAGCCCCGGAACAATCTCATAAGCGATCCCTAGTGTGTTGAGACATTGGGCTTCTTCGAAGAGCGCTCCGGGAAATCCCCGCCGGGACAGGCGCAGCCGAACCACAACTTTGCCGGATCCCAGCCAATCCGTCAGTTGATTCCTATGGACTGCATCTTCGAGCAAGTGTGCAAGCGTGGGAATAATGGCAACGTGCGCCCCAGCCGGAAGGCAGGCGGCTATTTCGATGGGAACGGGCTCGTCGATCAACAGACAATCGGCTTGTTCCAGATAAGCACGTGCCCGCACCGTCCATAATCCCGTATCGCCCGGACCCAGGTCGACCAAGCATAGACGACCCCTAGGAGGCAAGAAAGTAGCTCCGCTCATGGTATGAAAATCCTAACGAGGCGCCGCCGCAGACCGACCATAGATAATCTTGCGCCGTATGTTTCAGGATGGACGTGGAGTAGCCCATGCCTATTCCGTTGGAAAATTCCTGGTTTTACGACCGGCCATAGAACGCATCAAGAATCCGCTGCGCTCCTGCTTGCAAAAGGCGTTCGGCCAATTGGACACCAAGGGCCTCTGGGTCGGTAAGGGCGCCTCGCTGCGTATCGCGTACCAGCACCGAACCATCGGCCGTGCCGACCAAGCCGATCATCGAGAGCCATTGCCCGTCCACACAAGCATAACCGGCTATGGGAACTTGGCAACCACCGCCCAAGCGGCGCAAAAAGGATCGCTCGGCCGTTGTGGCCGCGGCGGTGGTCGTCGAATTGAGGAAGGCCAACCGGGACGCCGTGGCCTCATCGTCGACGCGTGCTTCCAGGCCGAGCGCGCCTTGGCCAATGGCCGGCACCATTAATTCGGGGGCCAGCACTTCGCTTATCCGCTCATCAAAACCTAGGCGCCGAAGTCCTGCCGCCGCCAGTATGATTCCGTGGATCTCCGTCGTATCCAATTTACGCAAGCGTGTATCGATATTGCCGCGCAAGTCCGTAACGTGTAGGTCCGGGCGCAAGTGCAGAAGCTGGCAGCGACGCCGCAGGCTGCTCGTGCCGATGATGGCCCCGCTCGGCAGCGTCATCAGCCGCGCCTGCGGATTCTTGCCGGCAAATACATCGCAGGGTATTTCCCTTTCCGTAATGGCCATCAACTGCAAGCCCTCGGGCAATTCCGTCGGCACATCTTTCAAGCTGTGCACGGCCACGTCCACGCGGCGCTCAAGCAGCGCCTCTTCAATTTCTTTGGTAAACAGCCCCTTGACGCCGATCGCACCAAGCGGTATGTCGGCAATGCGGTCGCCTGTGGTCTTAATAATCTCGATTTCCACAATACAAGACGGGTCGTGGACCTGTAGCTGTTGCCGTACCCACTCCGCCTGCCATAGCGCCAACTTGCTGCCGCGCGAACCAATGCGTATTTTCATGAGTCTGATTTGTCCTTATCGTGAACTTGAAAGACCCGCGTGAGGGTTTCGATATAGCCGTCTTTGCGCACAGCCGGGCCGGCCTGACGCCGTACTTGCACAATGAGCGGGTGAACGATCTTATTGGCGATGCGGGTTACCATCATCTCCAGATCCTTGCGATGCCCATCATCCGTAACGCCCTTCTTGCGCATATGGCGCTCCAGTTCCGCAAAACATATCGATTCGATACGATCCTTAAGCGCCGCGATGATCGGACCGACATCTTGATGGCGCAACCGGTCAAGGAACATGGCCACTTCCGCCTCGACCAGTTGCTCGGCTGCCTGGGCTTCCCGGTGACGCTCCTTGAGATTCGATTCAACGACGCCCTGCAAATCGTCGATGTCATAGGCGAACACGTTGTCGACGTCGTTAACCTGGGGCTCGACGTTACGCGGAACGGAGATATCGATAAAGAACATCGAGCGACTCCGGCGCAGGCTTAAAGCGCGTTGCACATCGTTCCGGCTAATAACATAATTCGGCGCATTGGTGGAACAAATCACAATATCGGCCAGGCTCAGCGCGTGGAAAATATTTTCATAGCGCACGGCCTCGCCTTTGAACAGGGCCGCCAATTCTTGGGCGCGTTCAAACGTGCGATTAGTCACCAGCACTTTTCCCGCGCCGGAGCGCCGCAGGTGCTTGGTCGCCAGTTCGCTCATTTTTCCGGCGCCAACAATGAGGATAGTCTTGTTCTGCAGGCTGTCAAAAATCTTTTTAGCCAACTCCACCGCGGCGTAGCTGATGGAAACGGCCGCATTGGAAATTCCGGTTTCATGGCGGACGCGTTTGGCGACGTGAAAGGTGCGGTGCATCAAAAAATTCAACATACTGCCGACACAGCCGGCTTCGTACGCCACGCCGTAAGCCTCCTTGACTTGGCCGAGGATTTGCGGTTCGCCGATCACCATCGAATCCAGGCTGGAGGCCACGCGAAAAACATGACGCACGGCGGCGTCGGCTTTAAAATGGTAGAAAAAAGGATCGAGGGCAGGAGGGGCCAACTCGTGGAACTCATAGAGAAACTGCCGTAGGCGATCGACGGCTTCATCTTCGATCTCTGTGTGGGCGACCACTTCCACGCGGTTGCAGGTAGACAGAATCATGCCTTCGGTGATCCCGTCCATCTGTGTGAGCTGCTTCAGAGCACTGGGCAGAGTCTCTTTGGAAAAGACGACTCGCTCGCGAATCTCGATAGGGGCCGTTTTGTGGCTCAAGCCAACGATAACAATTCCCATATCCTAAAACTATGGACTTGGCGTGATGACGTACAACGGGAAAACCTCGCGCGGACGAGTTCCCTGTCAAGGCTCATCAGCCACGCTTAATTGAATTTGTGCAGTCCCGTGAAATATTGTGCGCCCAGGAACGTGAACAAGACCGCGGCAAACCCGAATAGACTGAGATAGGCGGTTCTGCGCCCGCGCCAGCCGATCGCCCAGCGAAAGTGAAACAGGGCAAAATAGATAAGCCACGTCGTCAAAGTCATGCACTCTTTCGGATCCCAACCCCAAAAGCGACCCCATTTCGCATCGGCCCAGAAGGCGCCGGTAATAATCGTTAGGGTCATTAAAACCAGACCGATGCTCAGCGATTTATTGATGAGATCATCGCAGACCGCCAACGAAGGCAAGCGATAGAAGATGAGCGACTGGCGTTTGGTTTTTAGTTCATGCGACTGCAGCAAATACATCACCGCCGCGGTAAAGGTCACAAAAAACGCTGCGTAGGAAAGAAAAGCAATCGGCGTGTGCAGGTACACCCAATAGCTTTGCAACTCCGGCGACAGTGGCCGGTGATCGACCCAAATCAGGCTGGCCAGTAGGAGGAACGCCGTAACCAGGGGCAAAACAAACGCGCCCAGGACATTAATATGGTAGCGAAAATACACAATAAAAAAGCTAAGAGTAACGGCCCATGAAAAGAACGAAAAGGCTTCCGTCAGATTGGCCACCGGGAAGCGGCGCTGCAATAACCAGAGCGTAATCAGAAAGGCCGTGTGCAGAAGAAAGCCGATGCCGACCGCGCCGACAGCCCACGTCATGGCCCATTGCCGCTTCGTGACAAAGCCGGCCACGGAGCTGGTCAGGCCCAATACGTAAAATAGCAACGCGGTACTTAAAATTAGCGGACTCATATGCGAAGGTCACCTAAATAGAGTTTTATTATACCATTTCACGCCCAGCCGATACAGAGTGGTTCTCGAAACCGAGTGTGATTAACCCCCGTTGGTAAAGGGGAAAGTAACGGCTCAGCCCATGGAGACGGTTCCATATCGGCTGGGTGGCTAATGCGTGGGTGGTTGAACAATTACGAAATTTGAAATCAGGAATCGCGCGGAAACCCGGAGGGTTTCAAGCTATTAGCCGGTGGTTGAGCGCAGCGGTACCACCGGAACGCACGCCATGAAAAACCGGCGCACCCCGGCGGGACGCCGACACGAGCCGTCCAGCCCGGCTATTCAATCAAGCTATTTTGGATCATGGTCAATGTAAGCGCCGTACGGCACATAACCCGGTCGCTGCCGCGCTCAGATAGGTGATCCCGATTTATTGAGAAGATACGCATCCACATTGTCTGGGTAAGGGCGCTCTTCACGGCTCCACATCAGCCATGGCTGCGTGCCGAACGTGAAGAATAAATACCACATCGCCTATAATCTGAAAAAGCACACGATAGGCCCCGCCTCGCTTCCCATAAAGAATTTGCCTTACTGGAATAGCGATAGTGGCGATAAGTTCATTGAATCCGTAACTGGAAACCGCGTATTTCAAGCCAAATTCAAGATTTTCCATAGCAAAATGTTAGCTGATCTTCTTGCGTGGAAATCCAGGCTAGCAGGTGAATGCTCCCAATACCAATCATACGCCTCTAGTATCTCACGCTTCGCCGTCGCCGTAATCTCTATCCGATACACTTATCGCTTCCTGCGTCGAATACTGGCAAACGCCTTCTCTAAAGGCTCCGTTCTTCCAGCCTTCACGTCATCAATACCGTGTTTAATGCCTTCGATGGCTTCCAGTCGGTCTACCAGATCTAAAAGCTGTTGGTAGGAAGTAGCGTCTTGTACAACAAGCTCGGCTTTTCCGTTGATGGTGAGCACGACCGGATGGCCGTTCTTCTTCATCTGTCGGATAAAATCCGTCGTATTCCTTTTAAAGTCACTCAGCGAATGTATATCTTTGCTAATGTCGAGCATAATGCACCTCTACACTTAATTTACACCTAATTTGATGCTAGCATACTATGCTAGGTTTGTACAGACCCCTATAAGCGTACTGCTTGAGAGTATCGGGAAGAGCAAGCGGACCTTTTCAGTCAATATTTATAGTAACCGTGGACGAAACTCTTGATAAATATTTAGAGCCTAACCCGGACGAGCCGGAACCAAACAGAAAAATTCAAAAAGTTGGAGGCACTTGAAAACCATCAAATACCCGAATGAATAAAGCGTGGAATGCAACCGCCAAAACATATTTTGCCCGTTTCAGCACAATTTCATCTTATCAGACCCTAAAAGAAATTCCGGTACGCCCATCCTACCGGAAGTTAGCCGGAGCAGTTCACAAATCATGGCACCCGCACAATCCACATAAGCAATGACTGGCCATACGCCGCCGTGATCGATTTGTTGCAGGTTCTCGTCAACCCAGATCGCCGGTGATGGATTAAAAAATAACATCAATTTTTTGAATTTGTCTTGGCAATTCAGAAGCAGTACATAGTATAATCTGCGCAGCCGCCGATGGAGGGAGCGATAAGCTATGCATAGAGTCATTATGTTTTGGATGAAGAGAGTAACCTGCGCGGGTCTGATCCTCTGGGCGTGGAACGGCCCGGCAGCGGCGCTTGCCGACTGTCATGAGGGACCGTGGGCCGAGGTGGGTAGGCTCGGGTATGGGACCATTGCGCAACTGGCCTACAGCCCGGACGGGGTACGGGTGGCGGTGGCCGGCAGTGGCGGGGTGACGATCTGGAATACGGAGATGGAGACGGTCGAACAGGTCTTGGAGGGGCACACAAGTTATGTGACCTCTGTGGCGTGGTCGCCCGACGGCTCGCAACTGGCTAGTGGGGGTGGGTATCTGGATAACACGGTGCGGTTGTGGGTGGCCGACGACGGCCGGCTCGTGCTTACGCTGAGCGGACACACGGATAATGTTTGGTCCGTGGCGTGGTCGCCCGACGGCTCGCAGTTGGCCAGTGGGTCCTGGGATCACACAGTGCGGGTGTGGGCAGCCGACGACGGCCGACTCTTGCGCACGCTGGCCGGGCACGCGTGGGTGGTGTCCTCCGTGGCGTGGTCTCCTGACGGCACGCAGTTGGCCAGTGGGTCCTGGGATCGCACAGTGCAGGTAAGTGCGACCGACGACGGCCGGCTCGTGCATACGCTGAACGGGCACACTGATTATGTTACCTCCGTGGCGTGGTCGCCCGACGGCACGCAACTGGCCAGTGGGTCCGCTGATCGCACGGTGCGAGTGTGGGCGGCCGACGACGGCCGGCTCATGCGAATGCTGACTGGACACACGGATAGGGTTTCCTCCGTGGCGTGGTCCCGACCCGGTCGGGACGGCACGCAGTTGGCCAGTGGGTCTGGGGATCAGACGGTGCGGGTGTGGGCGGTATGCGACGGCCGGCTCGTGCTCACACTGACCGGACACACGGATTGGGTGCGCTCCGCGGCGTGGTCGCCCGACGGCACGCAACTGACCAGTGGGAGCGGGTATCTGGATAACGCGGTGCGGGTGTGGGCGGCCGACGACGGCCGCCTCGTGCGCACGCTGACCGGGCACCCGTATCAGGTGCTTTCCGTGGCGTGGTCGCCCGACGGCACGCAACTGGCCAGTGGGTCTTACGATAAAACGGTGCGAGTGTGGGCGGCCGACGACGGCCGGCTCGTACGTACGCTGAACGGGCACACGGATTCTGTGTGGTCCGTGGCGTGGTGGCCGTATGGGTGTTACCTGGCCTCCGGCGGTTTCGACGGCGTCATACGGCTCTGGGGGCCGGTGCCCGAATAACGCGACCGGGGGAAAGGTGCGAGGGAAGCGGCGTGCCTGGGGAGCCGGTGGGCTTTTCGAGGGGTGCCGTAGCGCAGCCGTTTAGGACCAAAATACGTACCATCGCGGGGCCGAAAACTCTTGTAGGGGGTAGATCGCTCTGGGCGGCGAATTTCGTCGCGCGCTTCAGCATCTTTTCGAGCGAGCCGGCTTTCTCTTCGGAAAGCCTGGAATCTACCCGCGCCTGAGTCCCTCGCGGCCTCCGCCGTCTTAACCTTTCGCTTCATTGACGATTTCGATGATTTTGCCTTCCACTTCCGAGGCCAGGGCTTCAAGATCGGCGCCGGGAAACATCGGCGCCATCGCTGTCGGCCGCATCGTGCTGATGAAGGTGCGCTCGCCCACACGGTAGACCGAAATGGGGCACGGGAGCATGACGGCGGTGCGCACGTCCTTCTGCAGCACCTCGCTGGCGTAACGCGCGTTGCAGATCTCGACGATCTTCAGCGGCTCACGCGCAAAACCCTTCTCGGCCAGCGTCGCTGTTACGTCATGCGTGTGGAGCACGCGGAAACTTTTCTCGGCCGTCTTCTTCTCGACCGCGGCGACGGCCTCGTCAAACGACTTCTTCGTTTCAACCGTGTAAATCATCTCGCTCATATAGTACCTCCTTACCCGGCTAGGGCAACTTAGTTGTTTTCCATGGAGTTGTTCATGCCCCTTTGGAGCACCATGACTAATGAAACCAGAACCGCCTGCGGTAGCGGGCGGGTGGCCGAGGAGGGTAGGCCGCGCCACACCCGGTCGCTACCGCAACCGGTACTGTTTTCAGAGGAGATCCGGCGTAACCTCGGCACGCTGTAAGCCCCATAAAGAGCAGCCTACCCTTCTGCGGATCTACCGACCTCATTCCCACACCTAACGCTCATCCAACCCGACTCCGTATTTCCGGCACAAAAGCCGGAGCTCATCCTGAAATTAATGCCGAGGCGTAATCCTGAAACATATTTAGTAACCGCGAATACACGCGAATTAACGCTAATATTCTTTGTAACTGTTCACGGGAATCAGGGATCAGGGATCGGGCAATATGGCTTGGATTTCTTTTCCAAAGACTGCCGCTATCTCTAAATCGGGATAATTCCTAACAGCCATCGGCGCCCCTGGGCCCTCCGCCCTGATCCCCGATCCCAGACCCCTCGTGAACGGTTACGATTAAGCTTTGTATTCCCGAATTCTCGCCTTTTCGTTGACGAGTGTCCTATTATAACGCTATTCGATGGAATCAGCCTACCGGGTAGAGGGCGTGGTTATCCAGCGCCATCCCTATTCAGCTTGGTCTATGGGAAGTTACGCCTCCTCCTGTTTGGTAGCCTCCGGAAAAAATCTTCCGGAGAAATAACCTACGATGACTGGCCTTTGGACTTACATCCGGCTTAGGCCACGAAACCTGCCGTCTATCAATGGGCAAGGTCTAGGCAGGAGTCAATCTTGAAGGGCCCACCGGAATCCATTTTGGAGAAAAATAGTAACTACTCAGGCAATGCGTCTCAGCCCCGTAGGGGCGGTCTGTTTGTAGTAGCGATTCCTACGGTAGGTCCTAAAGCTCCGTAGGAGCGACCTGTCCGGGCGCGTTCGCCGACGAAATCGACCTTACACAGGCCGCCCCTACGGGGCTTGTTCGAACTCACGCATGGATTCTTGCTATAAACAGGCCGCTCCTACGGAGCTAAAGGCATTGGCTGAGTAGTTAC
>JACOSC010000061.1 GCA_016179055.1 Acidobacteriota bacterium | reverse complement strand
AGCCCGGTCCTGCGGTCCGCCCATCTCGATAAGTGGGCGCCACCGATCTCGTGGTTGGGAAACAGAAAGTTAAAGTTCGAGTGGGGAGGTTCCGTTTAATCCTTAATTCTGAGACTTAGGCTTCAGCGAAAATCACTGATTTACTGAATAAAGAAGAGGCAGCCGATGAGAAAAATAAATTAACAATAGCCACCCGATGGCTCAATATAGGCTCATTCTTTAGTTTTGCCATTGCGGTAGCGTTTACAATCTACTTCGTTGCAACTAACCTTTCAAATGAGAGGAACAGGATGAGTGATCAAAAAAAGCAAATCCCGCTGAAAGAAGAAATTCCAACAAAAGAAAGGCCATTGAGAGAAGGCTATGCACCATTACGTCAGATGCCTAAAGTACCGACACAAACACCACCGAGTCCTCCCCCCTCCAAGGATTCAGCCAACAAGGAAGGGCACTAGCATGAGCGAACACGGTAACAGGCTCGTGCCTGGCACCACCGCGCCAGCGAAAACGAGCGAAAAAAAAGCTTGACACTTGTAAGGAATAGGCATAGACTGGGTGTGTTACTGGATGGCACTATAAACGATCGGGATGAATCCATCACACCATTTGACCCAAAGCCAACCCTGGCTTGGCCTGAATAGACGATTCACAAGGGGGATCCTAGCGAGGAGCTTCCGAAAAAATTCCATAGTTTAAGATAATTGGAGTCATTTTACGCATTCGTGTAAACGGGCCGGTACATACATCGCGCGATTTGGGCTAAGGAATAGTGTGTGTACCCCTCGCGTACCCCTGTGAACAGTTACCTCTCGCTTTTGATGGGGTTGATGAGTATTGAGGTGCTTTAATGCTAGAAACCTGCTTGGCATTAAGGTTCCCATAATCTAAGGGAGATCAATTATGAAAGTAGCAGCGTCGATACGAATGAGTTTTATCCTCGTCATTTCCAGCCTGGGGCTCATGTACCCGCTCGCCGAGGCGATGGCCGGCATTGGCCCTTTTGGAGGACGAATTAACAGTTTGGCCCGGGCCTCCAATGACCCGCTGACTCTTTACGCGGCCACCGCGGGCGGCGGCGTCTTTGCGAGCGCCGACGGAGGACAGAATTGGGTGGAAAAGGGACTGACTGCTCGCAATCTGCGGTCCTTGGCGATCGATCCCACCGATTCCAATACCGTGTATGTTGGCGACGGGGGCGGCGGCGTGTTTAGGAGCACTGATGGCGGCGATACGTGGTTCGAAGTAAATAACGGATTGACGAATCGCGACGTTCGGACCCTGTCGATCGATCCCGCCGCTTCCAACACCGTGTACGCGGGCACCGCGGCCGGCGTGTTCAAGACTAGCAACAGCGGCAGCCAGTGGGTTGCCGTGAATAATGGATTAACGAATAGGGACGTTCGGAGTTTGTCTCTGGATCCTGCCATTTCCAACACCGTATACGCCGGCACCGGCGGAGGTGTATTCAAGAGCCTCAACGGCGGCAGCCTGTGGGCCCCCATGAATACTGGCTTGACTAATCTCAACGTTCAGAGCTTGGCGATCGGCCCCGCCGCTTCCAACACCGTGTATGCGGGCACCTTTTTCGGTGGCGTGTTCAAGAGCCTCAATGGGGGCAGCCAGTGGACCGCCGTGAATACCGGATTGATTAATGGCTTCGTTCAGAGCCTGGCGGTAGATCCCGCCGATTCCAATACCGTCTATGCGGGCACTGCGGGCAGTGGCGTGTTCAAGAGCCTCAACGGCGGCAGCCTGTGGGATGAAGTGAATACTGGATTGATTAATCGAGACATTCGCAGCCTGGCGATCGGCCCCGCCGCTTCCAACACTCTGTATGCGGGCACCAATGTCAGCGGCGTGTTCAAGACCAGCAACGGCGGCGACCAGTGGGCCGACCTCAACACCGGATTGAACGCCCAACGCATTTTTACCTTGGCGATCAACCCCGCCGATTTCAACATCTTGTATGCGGTCAGCGACGGCGGTGGTATGTACAAAACCGTCGACCGCGGCAGTACGTGGGCCGCCGTGGCTAACGGATTATTGAATAATGTCACCCTCCGGCGCCTGGTGTTTGACCCCGCCGATCCCAACACCCTGTTTGTAATCGGCCCTTCCGGCATATCCAAGAGCATCAACGGTGGCACGCAGTGGTTCGACATCAATAGCGGATTGACGAATAGGGACACATGGATCCTGGTCATCGCCGATTCCAACACCCTGTATGCGGGCACTAACGGCGGGGTGTACAAGACCACCAATGGCGGCTTCGAGTGGTTCGCAGTCAATCGAGGATTGACAGGTCGCCTTGCTCGGGGCCTGGCGATCGACCCCACCAATCCCAACACGTTGTACGTGGGACTTGAAGACAACATTGGCGGCGGTGTGTTCAAGAGCACCAATGGCGGCGGCCAGTGGGTTAGAATGAGTACCGGATTAACTAATCCCAACTTCATCTTCCTCACTCTGGTGATCGACCCCACGAATCCCAACACTGTGTATGTGGGACACCTTTTCGAAGGCGTGTTCAAGAGCACCAACGGCGGCGGCCAGTGGTTCCCCGTGAATAATGGATTGACTCGCCGCAACGTCCGGTCCCTGGCGATGGACCCCAACAATCCCAATACCGTGTATGCGGGAATCGACTTTGGCGGCGGCGTGTTCAAAACCGTCAACGGGGGCGCCCAGTGGGTCGAAATGAATAACGGATTGACCTTTCGCGACGTTTGGGGGGTGGCGGTCGACCCCAACGATTCCAACACCGTGTATGCGGCCACTTTTGGCAAAGGCGTCTTTGTGAGTTACGATGGCGGACAAACCTGGAACTGAGGCCGGAGCGGCGATGTGGGATCACTATCCAACGTCCCCGCTTTGAAAAACCTATAAGAAAACTTTCACGGGCGCGAGCCATTGTGCGTCTGATTTTCGAATAAATTAATGCGGGGACTCGATAACGGTCCTCTTCCCGGCCCGCCGCTGGTGCGAGTGGCGATCGGTGTACCGGAATCTACTTTCACGTCGCCGGTTAGTTCTCAGGGGTGACAACCTTAATCGGTGAAGATTGGCGAAAAAGTGGGGCGGGCCGCACCGCGCCCGACCGCCCAGGACCTCGGCAAGGATCCGCCCGCACACCTTCCTCCAGTACACGTCCAATTTTTTCAAATTTTTCTGGGTTTCCGTCCCGGAAGTTGCTATAGTGCTCCCGTGAGAAAAAAAGATTACGTGTCGATGTGGCCGGCAACCTTCCAAGAGAGGTTCCGAGAGCCCTTGCAGGAGATCCAGCCGCTACACGAGGAAGACACATAGCCGCGCGGTTTGGCTCTGTGTTCTTACCCGATGCGCGGGCCTGGAAGTATCCCAACGCGGAACAGTACTGAGGTTAGCCGCAGGTGTTTCCGGCCTCGACGCGTCGCCGAGACTCACGGAGTGGCGTCATTCGGCGGCACATCGACACGCGTCGGTCGTTCCATGGGCCGTCCAACAGGCAGTGCGTCGGGCGGGCCTGGCCAGCCGATGAGCGACCATACCTTGTGGCCTTCGTTGGCGACACACCGGCTGGAGAATGGCTACGCTATTCGGACTCTCCCACAGTTACTCGGACCAAAGGATGTGCGTACAACGATAATTTATACTCGCGTCCTGAACCGTGGCGGGAAGGTGTTTCGCAGCCCGGCCGACACTTTGTCAGAGGCGAGCCAGAAGGTATTATATAGAAACCATATAACACCCCGAAGGAGTTTGAAAAACAGGATGAGGTCGTTGGTGGTACAAAACTTAAGTAGCAACGCACATCGGTGTCTTAAGCCGCCAGCAAGCGGCCTAAAGGTGTTATGAAGAAACTATATAATCAAGAGTTAGATTTCCAGGAAATGAATTGACTCCATAGTATCCGATTGTTCAGGAGGACGCGAATGCAGACGATCAACTTCGACATTGGACAACTGCTAAAAAAGGTTCGGGCTGGCCATTTCTTGATTCCTCAGTTTCAGCGGGATTTCACCTGGAAAGAGGGACAAACTCGGTTACTGATAGATTCGATTGCCCGAAATTATCCGATTGGCTCCCTATTAATCCTCGGGAAGAACGATGCGGTACCTCTTAAGTCTCGGAAATTAGATGCCGCTTATCCTCCGAAAGATCAAGACTCTGAAATGGTTGAGAGATTTGATGAGCCGGGCTCGGAATCCTACTACGTGCTCGATGGGCAGCAGCGTCTCACATCCATTGCCAGAGTTTTCCTGGACGCGCACCCAAACAGGAATTATTACTTCGACCTGAAAAGAATGTACGAGGAATTCGAAAATGAGAATCCGTCTTGGATTATAAGCAGAAGCCGCGGCAGAAGGCATCTGGAGAGAAAAGACAATAACAGATTAATTAGAACTGACATAGCTCTGGAGCAGGCGCGATGCGATGTGTACATATCCGAGTATATTGAAGACTCTGGAGATTTTCCTGCATTCGAGAGGGATAAAACAGCAGCTCGACAGGCGGCGGCAAAACTCAAGGGCGTGTTCGAAACCATCCGGAAGTTTTCTCTTCCATTTGTTGCTTTGGACAACGACGCTCCATTGGAATCGGTATGCCGAGTATTCGAAACCATTAATTCTACCGGCACCAAACTTACCACATTCGACCTAGCGGTGGCACGTTATTACCCGAAGCCTGATCTCAAGGCTTTTCTCGACACTTCGACAGACAAATACCCCATTCTCGTAGACTATGAAATCGATGGTGAAAGGATATTGCAAATACTGTCACTTTATAACCTCAGAAAGACCAACAAGTTTCCAGAGGCTACTCGCTCCGTGCTGCTTTCCTTAGATGCCGCATTTATTCCCAACCCGAACAGCCGGAACCAAAGAAGCGAAAATCTCAAAAGTTGGAGGCGCTTCAAAATCGTGAAATACCCGCATCAATAGAGGGCGGAACGGCAGCTCCAGAAAATATTTTGCCAGTAAAAACACAAATTCCACGACTAAGGTACTGAGCATTGGGAGGCAGCCGTAGACCACTTGGCGGAAGCGTGTGATTGGATTCAGAAATTGGGTGCAACTCCCAAGACCCAACCTCCTCATGGCACCCTCGTGTCCATAGCAGCAACCCTGATGTGTTTTCCGGGCAGCCTCGTTGGCCCAGAGTTCTCTTCGACATTAAGAAAATGGTATTTCTGTACCACCCTGGCGGCCAATCCATCGCCAGTGAACAACTATAAAATAGGTGATGACTTTCGAAAACTCTGCAATTTTCTCGAGCAGGGAACGTCCGTACCGTACCCTCGGGTGTATTTTACCGAAGATGAGTTGATCGACATTAAGCACATAACGGATAGCCGTTACAAAGCAATACAAGCTCTGATGAGGACAACCGTCAGAGAGGATCTATTGACGGGCAATCCTCTTGGTGCAAATCTCGAGGATCATCACATATTCCCGTATTCTCTCAACAAGAGTGGGGTGAGCAAGCATAGGCTAAACTCTATCGTAAATCGAATTATCGTCTCGCAAGAAACAAACAGGATGATCAGCAACCTGAACCCCGACAAATACCTGGCAGATCTCGTAAAGCACCATATCTCTGAGGGTAATACAGGGGAGCTAGACAGACGGTTAGCCAACTGTTTTATTCCTTATCTCTCGTCAGACCCTGAATTCATTCACAGATTCTCGAAGGACAACTTCGACGGTTTCCTCACGGATAGGGCGAATATGATACTGAAGCGCATACGGGATGTAGTAGGCGCTGCCTGGCAAGCCTCACCCGCCTCCGAGGAAAAGAATCTTGAAGACGATGAGTTCGTAGCATCGTAAATCTAACAAAGGCATGCAGGCGACGCCTTCCAGCCTCCGCTCGTGCCTCGCTGCGGCTTCCAGGCGCGCCTGATGCCCAGCGTTAGGTGGGTCGACGCTACGCCCCTCCGTAGTTGACAGGTGTTACCGTATGCGGTAACGTTTCCTGATGCCGAAGATTCGCCGGGGCGGATATATTTTTGTCAGTTGGAAAGGCGATCATCCTCCTCGGCACGTACATGTCTACGGCAATCAGAGGCTTGTTGTGAAATGGGACTTAGACAACAAGAAGCCGATGAAGGGCAGTGCCTCCCGGCGCGTTCTCAAGCTGATTCAAAAACTTGAATCTGAGGGTTTGTTATGAAGATTCGTTCAGTAACTCACAATAACCGCCAAAAGCTTTTCGAAGTGAGAACCTCGAGCAAAATTCTCTACTTTCCATATTCGAAAGCCGATCCTCAGTCGAGTGCCGCCGACCCAATCATTCGGGTGTTTGTAGACAAAGAGCTCCACCGTGAGGGCTTCACCTATACGCTTAAGTCCGGCGCCGAGGGGACGGTTCATATTGAACAAGTTTTGGAGTACAACCAGGATCCCGGCTATTTGCGAGATGCGCTCCTCTATAAGCTGACCATGGAGGCCCAGAAGCGCGTGGCCGCGAGTCGCTTGTCCAAGCGTGAGATCATCCGACGGCTGGGAACCTCCGCAACGCAGTTGTACCGCCTTCTCGATCAGAAGAATTATCGGAAGTCTGTCGATCGGCTTCTTTCTCTGCTTCATATTCTAGATTGTGAGGTCGATCTTGTAGTACGAGTGAAGACTTCCGGAGGACGGGCCGCCTGACCCGCCACGCACCTGACCGCCCCAGAAGCCGGCGGCGGGTGATGTTTGTTCCGTCAGGCCCAAAAGGAAAAGGTGATGCGTTTATTACTCGGCCTAGTGTTTTTTGCTACATTCGCTTCACCAGCAAGTGCCTCATTACAGTCGCAAGAGGACGTTGCTAAATGGTTCACGTATTACCATCAGAAGCCCAATCCAACCAAGATTCCTGACGCCATAAAGTACATGAGCCAATCAGGGCTGCTCGATAACAAAAATGCCGTCTCGCCCATTTTTGGTTTTCTTGCCGGTGGGCGGTTCTGCACGAGTGTCGCTCACTTCAAATGCAGTGCAACACCCACGCGTCCTACAATTCTGCAAGGCAGAAGGTATCACTCAACCTATGGAAGTGGCGGAGAAACTTCGCGAGATTATTGCAAACGCGAAGAAAGAGCCAAAATGTGGACATAAAAAGGCGCGGCAGCCGACGTCGGCGTTGACGCGCCGCCGCGGCTAAGCTTGATCGTTGGGTTGTGTAACTGTACAATTGAAGACAGAGATAGCTATGAACAAAACTGTTTCGCATAGCCGTAGTGAGGAGACACCGGAAGCCAAAGCTTATTGGTTTCAGTCGTTGCCACTTACGGCCCGGATGGATATGCTCTGTTTTTTCACCGACCTGATATTGAACAGCAACCCCAAAATTATGGATCAAAAAAAGGATGCTCAACCGGCTTCAAGACGTGTTCGCGTCATTTCAAAAACATAAGGTTAAGTACGTTGTCATCGGCGGTATTGCCGCCGTGCTGCACGGCGTGCCGCGTGCCACGTTTGACCTCGACATACTTATCGAGGCCACGCCGGAAAACGCGCGGCGATTACTCGATGCCTTTTTGGATGCGAATTTGGGCACGGCGTCGCTTATTTCAGACGACGAATTGCTGGCCAACGAAATCACAATATTTAAAGATCGCGTTCGCATTGACGTTCTGACTTCAACTCCAGGGCTTCTTTTCGAGGCGGCTTGGCAAAATCGAGAAACGATGAATTATCAAGGCCAAAGCTTTTATGTGGCTTCACGCGATAACCTTATGGCTTCAAAGCGTGCTGCAGGCCGTAAGATCGATTTGGAAGATGTGCGGTTGCTTGAACTGGGTAATGAGAATGACCAACCCTAACCGCGTAGCTCTGTCGTTAGGCAGCCTCAGACTATGACGATTCACATAGCCCTCTTGAGGGGCATCAACGTGGGCGGTCACAAGCAGGTCGCCATGGCTGATTTACGCGGCCTCCTTACGCGGCTGGGTTTCGTTGACGCTCGGTCACTGCTGCAGAGCGGCAATCTCGTGTTTCGCAGCCGAGCGCGAACGGGCGCACAACTGGAGCGATTCCTGGAGGCGGAGACCGAGAAACACCTCGGTCTGCAGGCGGACTTTTTCGTTCGCACGGTTGCCGAATGGGACCAGGTTCTCGTAGGCAATCCATTCCCCAAAGAAGCCGGGCGCGATCCCGGGCACCTCCTCGTCATGTTTCTGAAGGACGCGCCGGGTGTCAAGGATGTGAAGGCCTTACAGGCCGCGATCAGAGGCCCGGAGGTCTTTCGCGCAAAAAGCAGACACGCCTACATCATCTTCCCGAACGGCACCGGGCGATCACGGCTGACGGGCGCCCTCATAGAGAAGACGCTTGGCACACGTGCGACGGGTCGGAACTGGAACACCGTGCGCAAGCTGGGCGCCCTGGCCAACCTCTGATGTCCGTGTGAACCATAGTCCGAGGGAACCCTGTCACAATGTGCGGCCGCCGAACAGTCGCGTAAAGCTGCCGGTCCGCGGCGGATAACACCATCTTCTAGGTGCGATGAAGGCGGTGTCGGCCGCACGGCCGCTGCGCAAACCTTGCGTAAAGCCTCGGTCCCCAACGCAATTTGTCTTTGTACGAGTTGAACCAATTCTACTTCCACGTCTGTCAGATCGTGTCGTCCAATCCCGATTGGATTTCTCTTTGCTTCCGCAACGCTTCTTCGCTGAGGACATAATAATTTTACCGGTTTAAATGAGTTTTTTATTTACCAATACACTTAAACGGATTTGAAACCCAATAAATTTGAACTCTTACGGAGCCCGTTCTCGTGGTGTCTGAAGATTCCGGTTAACGAAGCAATTAGCTCCTGTGCCATGAAGTAACCATTTCCGGCGCCGGTACTCTGCGCGTCCGAACTCCTGTTGTCTACGGCGTTATAGATACTCGCGTAAGGATGGGCACATTTCGTTTGGCCAAAAAGTGGCTCAAGTATACGGCTTTTGGCATCGCCGCCTCTGCCTACTCCGCAGGGCCGTTGAAGCGGAATGTACCAATAGACATCCCGTGGGCTTGCAAGGCTGTAGGATAAGTTAAACGTCAAGCTTGCCAGATCACCCGACCTTTGAATCGTGCTGGCTTGGCCTGCTCAGGGACAACTGACCGCGGACGACTGACCACTTATCACGAACCAAGTGGCGCCCTCGTTAGCCTTACTACTCCAAAGCGTCCAAGGCCGCCTTTAATCCTTTGGCGAGGTCACGGGTCGCGCCAATCCCCCAATAGTGCAGGAACACCATGCGCGGTGATTCCATGGTCATGTGATTGTGGATGGCGACCACCAGGATTCCAGCTCGGCGGAGCGCCAACAGCACGCTGCGCAGTTCCCCTTCAAACATGGCAATATCGCCGGCGACCACGGCTTGTTGATCGCTGCCGGCAAAGGCGGCCCATGTGTTGACGCCCATGGCGTTGCCGATTTCATGGCCATGCATCTTAGTGACACGGCCCAGCGTGATCTTATATAGGCCGTTGGCCATGTCGCCTTTCGCGCCGATGATCGTTTCAATTTTCTTTGGATCGAGCGTAGTCTGTCCTGGCTCGACTGTGGCCTTAGGCATCTCGCCGCGCCCGCCGCTGGTTTCTTTCATCTTGGCAAACACATGGCCTACCGCGGCGGCCAGACGTTCTGCTTCGCCGGTACCGCCGATGTGCATAAACATAATCTTAGGCGTGTCCCAAAAAAAATGATTGTGTAGTGCGGTAACCTCAAGACCGTTGGCCAGCGCCACGCTCATGACCGGATTTACTTGGTCCTCCTGCAGGACGAGATCGCCCATGACCATGACGTACGAGCCGATCTGTGCGAAGGCCGCCCAAGAGGTCAGACCCATCGGCGGCATAATCTTCACGCCGGCCACGCTGACGGTCAAATCCGTGCGAGGGACCGTGACTTTAAAAACTCCTTCCTTTTGGTCAAGGTTTCCCTTGGCGCCGGTGAGCTGTTCAATCTTGGCGGTATTCATTTTCGGGCTTTGGCCCAACACCTCGAATGGCCAAGACAACGTCAAGCCGGCGAGAAAGACCGCTGTTGTTGATATTGATAATAGATTCATAGTTTATCCCCCTGAAAATAAATGGTGGCGCCGGCATCCCTGCCGGCGAGATCCGTCGCAGAGAGTGTCCACCCTTGCCGGCAAGGATGCCGGCGGCAAGCTCGCTCGCCACGCAGAGCGAATCGATTTGTCGTACGGCTACCCCTTGGCAGCCGGCGGAGGCGTAAGCGTGGCGCGCACGATTTCCATCTCGCGCGCTAGGCGATCGAGACGTCCCAAAAGCTCGGCATGACGCACGTCTTCCGGCGGGGGTTTCTTGGCCAGGAAAGAAAGCGTCCCGCCCGGCTCCAGCACGGCGCGCTCAACTTCTGCCAGGGAAGCGAATCCCTGTTTGTGCGCCGCCGATTCAAGCTCGGATAGTGTGATGAGTTCTTTATTGAGACGATCCTTGCGGACTTGACCCTTCTCGATCAACACGTCCGCGTCTCCTTCCACGAGTCGGTCGAGCTTCTCGTGTCGGTATAGGAACCGCACGGTTATGTAATTTATGACCAGCAAAGTGGCGGCGCCGATCAGCCCGCCGGTCACGGAGTTGTCCTCTCCGATAATGGCGTTTTGCACGGTATTGGACAAAGTGAGTAAGACGACAAGATCCAACGGATTAAGTTGAGCCAATTCTCGTTTACCGGCTAATCGTAATCCCAGGATCAGGAAAAAGTAAACAAGAACCGGACGCAAGATTTTTTCCATCACCGGCAATCCCAAGTGAAACATGTCATGCCAGAGTTTTATATCCATACTGATAGCCCTCTGCTTATGAGAATCGCCGCAACGGCCGCGTCGTCTTGCCGCGCCGGTCTATTCTCTCCACTGAAGTTTTCCATTTAAGTGACCCGCTAATGAAATTAGCAAACTTACGTTGAGAATACGAGTGGTTCGAGGATGGCAGCGTCGCGCTTAATCATTCGGTGCCTGGAACGATCACAAAGCAACAAAATTGCGAGCGGTAGCGACCGGGGCGGCCCGTGGCTAGGTTGCATCTGCCAAGTTAGGGCGTCGCCGCGAGAATAGCGTAATCAAGAGGGAGGTATATTGTCCGAAGAAAAAGAACGGGAGCCAACCCGATGATGGCCGCGGGCCCCTGCGCCGGCCGGCGACCGGTGTAACGCAGCGGTAACCATTCGAGCACGCGGTGGTCAAATCAAAAGCTTAATCCGCGGTGGAAAATATTCAAATGCTTTGGCTCTGCATGCTGTCAAGCTTTCCCTTCCAAACTATTTCCAAAGCGTGTATAGTATGTTCGCTAAACTCTGTTTCGACGGGTCGCCGAAGACTGGTTTGTTAGTTTTTGGAAGCGACGTAGACACTGTACATATCTAATTTCCTCTCAACCAGGGGAAAATTCCTAGAGGCCTCGAAGAAATCTATGCTCCTGAACCTGGTCTATGGCGGCCTGCTTTCGTTGGCCATTCTTTTTCGTCTCAATGGAAACTATTACCTTTTTGATCGGGTCATGCTGCTATTCGTAACGGTGGTTCTGCTGACTCTAACGTGGAGAGCGCGCCGGGAGCGGGAACCCCTGAGTGATCTATGCGCCCACGCGCATTCGGGTTTGTTTTCTAAGTTGGAGTCTTATCCCAAGTCTTCCGCGCTGATCCTGATTTTATTCTTATCTTTCATGGCTTATTTTAAAACGTTAAATAGCCATTTTGTCGCGGACGATCCTTGGGTGTTGCGTGACTTCGGAAAGGATATGACCCTCCCCGGTCTATTGAATCTTTTTCGCATTACCCCAGAAGAAGGATTTGTTCGACCCCTTGAGGCGCTGTCGATAACGGCTGACTATTTCTTATGGGGTCCAAGGCCGTTACCGTTCCATCTGATGAACTTGTTTTTTCATATGGGCAATGCACTGCTAATATTTTTTCTCTTACGCCACTTGATGCGTAATTTCGCGCTCGCTTTGCTGTCGGCGCTGATTTTTACTTTGCACCCCATTCATTCAGAGGTTGTGGTTTGGGTTACCGGGCGCGTTGATGCTATCTGTTCACTATTTTATCTATGCGGTTTGCTCTCTTACAGCGCGGCCCAGACCGGAAATGAAAAGAAATACTTTGCCATTTCGCTCGGTTTCTTCGTTTTGGCGCTGCTGACAAAGGAAGTAGGATTAACATTCCCTCTGGCGATGGTTGTATTGGATCTTGTGGTTTTAAGAAAATTCCATCGGGCGAACTTGAGGAAACAAATCCTTATTTATTGTCCCTTTCTAATAGCGCTGGCGATGTATATTTTTTGGCGCACTTATTCGATGGGTAATTTCGGTGGTTATCATGGCACCAATGCCTTCCTCGTTGATCTAAGCACTCTTCGGGCTATATTGGTTACGCCATTTGAATTCCTGATTTTTCCCATTAACCAGCCGCTTCTCGCTTCCTACCCTTTGGCTTTAAGAATTGTTTTAGTAGCGATGGTGGCCGCTCCCCTATATTGGTTGGTGTTACGAAAATCTTCGTACCAGTCCCTGGCGCTCTTTGCCGTGCTGCTTATCATAATAGCGGTAATTCCCGTTCATCACATTGCGGGTCGTAAGGTGGCCTATCCCATAATGCACTCTCGCTGGTATTATTTATCTTCAGTAGGATTCAGCATTCTATTGGCGATTGTGGCGCTAAATGCCACAGCGGTCCTTAGAAGGTTTAGGATTGGCTTCATCGTCGTGTTGCTTTTCTCGTATGGATTTATTCTGGCCGGCAACAATGCGCCGTGGGGCAGGGCCGGCGAGGCGTTTCGCCGGGCTTCTACTTTCATTGCGACTCATCTGCCGCGGAGTAGTCCGGAAAGGAATGTTAACCTCTACTTGTTAGATATGCCATTACATTATGACGGGGCATTGCTGTTCTGGGGGGCAGCCTCGATCGTGGCTGATCAGTACGTGATGCATTCCCAACAGATCTTTGGCGAGGTCCATTTGGTGGATTCCATTGACAATTATGTCCCCGCTCCGTTTAGTTTTAATGAAAAGCGGCCGCTGGCGGACCTTGATTTAGGAAATGCTGATTTTGTTTATCAATGGGATGTCCATCGTGAAGATCTACGAGATGTAACGGCCCAATTGAAGAAGGCTCTCAACTGCGAACCGATCTTAGAGAATCGGCAAAAGGCGGCTCCGGCGGTACCACTGGAACTGCCCTCGATTGCTCCGTATCAGCAGATCGTGGCAGCAGGCCGGCAAAAAATCACTCTGGAAAGGTCCGACCGCTCGCCAGCGCCAATGATCTTATTCACCACGGGCGCTCCTATTCCGCCGTGTATGATAAGCCAAATTGAGATAAGCCTGTCGGCGGTGTCCAAAAGCAACGAGCGCAATATCGAGCTGGAAGTATTCTGGAAGGGAGACGCCGATAAAGAATTCAATCCAATCCGGCGCGTAACGCAGGCGGTTCAATCCGACGGCAAAACTCGGGTCTATCATTTAGAACTTAATAACCGCGCACATTGGTACTTGGGCGGTAACATCACGCACATCGGTGTGCTGCCAAAAGATGATGCGCTAATCTCCATCGATAACGCCAAACTGGCCGTCGTGGAAGCGGCGTATAGCCTAGAGCCGCACAATTCTCACGAGCACCACAACGGCTCAGAATGATGGCTAATTGCCTAACCCGTAGGAGCCGCAAACAAACCGGTTAAAAGTTGTAGGCTCTCAATAATGTGGGACAGGCATCTTGCCTGTCCCTGGAGTTTGGACATTTTGGAGGCTCGAGGTGACTAGCCCCGCCTTGCGGGACGGCAGCATAAAGCGTAGGCGTCAGTCCCCGAACTGAAGTTTGGACATTTGCCGCAGCCTGGCGACGCTCCGCCATGGCTTGAAGCTTGTTCTCCTAGCTCCGAAGGAGCGTAATATAATAGCCAGGGGCAGAGCGCGCAGCGCGCCGCCCCTGGTATGAAAGACGATAGAAGTTATAAGCCCTGAAAGGGCGCGATACCCATCGACGAAACTGCCGTCCTCCATCCCAGACATAACGCTCATCCAACACGACCCTGTTTTTCCAGCACAAGACGCGCGGCTCATACTGAAACGAGTGGTGCGGGTGTACGTATTGATCGTCATTAGTGCGCCCTTTCAGGGCTGGCGAGCTGGGGATGTTTCTTTCCAGGGGCTGCGCTGCGCTTGCCCCTGGCTATTATAGCCCGCTCCTTCGGAGCTTTGGATTGTAAGCCGCACTCCACTCCCTACCAAATGTCAAAACGCCACAGGCCGCTATGCGGCCCGTTTATTTAGCCATCGGTTTAGCGCAAAAAGTCCAAGACCATAGAGGTCATCAGCGTCACGCCAACTGGTATGGCTTCTTCGTCGACGTCGAACCATTCCGTGTGGATTTGATGAGTAATCCCTTTGGTCTCGTTGCGAACGCCGAGGAAGTAGTAAAAGCCCGGCACCTGCTCGCCGAAGTAGGAGAAGTCCTCGGCGCCCATTTGCGGAGCCGTAACGATAACTCGCTTGCTGCCAAGAATTCTTTCCAGCACGGGAAGGATGCGACGGGTCAGCACGGGATCGTTAACCGTAACGGCCGTTCCTTCCTCATAGCTAAGCTTATAACTCGCTCCGTAGGTAGCGGTGATGCCTTTGACCACCTTCTCCATTCGAGCGGCAATATCTTTGCGAAGCTCCGAGTTAAGCGTGCGCACCGTGCCGACTAATCGTACCTTGTCGGCTAAAATATTAAATCGATTTCCCCCTTCGATAAGGCCGATCGAGAGAACGGCAGGCTCGCGCGCATCGATTTGCCGGCTGACGATGGTTTGCAGCCCCATTACTACTTGGGCGGCGATGGGCACCGGGTCGATCCCCGTGTGCGGATAGGCGGCGTGAACTTTTTTCCCAATTATTTCAATGGTAAATTTATCGGCGCTGGCCATCGTGGCCCCGCTACGATAGCCTACCGTTCCCACATCTAAGAAAGGCATGACGTGCAGTCCAAAGATGGCCGACACCTTGGGATTTTCCAGAACGCCTTCCTTGACCATGAGCTTGGCCCCGCCTTCTTCGCCTTCCGGCGGGCCTTCTTCCGAGGGTTGAAATATAAATTTCACATTGCCTTTGAGGCGATCTTTCATTCCGGCCAGAACCTCCGCCGCTCCGAGAGCGACCGTCATGTGCGTGTCATGGCCACAGGCATGCTTAACGCCGGCATTCAGTGACTTATAAGGCACGTCATTCAGCTCTTGGATCGGCAAAGCGTCCATATCGGCGCGCAGCGCTACGGTGGGTCCTGGCCGGCCGCCTTTTAACAAAGCCACCACACCGGTTTTGGCTACTTGGGTTTTCACATCAAGGCCCAGATTCTTTAGATAATCGGCGACCTGTCTGGCGGTGCGAGTCTCGCGATTGCCGAGCTCGGGATGGCGATGTAGATCTCGCCGCACTTCAATCAGCTTCGCTTTAATGGCATTTACCTTGGCCTCGACCTCCAACGATTCCTCAGATCCATGGATTGGACTATAGCCAACGAGGCTTAATAGGAAAAAAAGCATTGCGGCGCGGCCGGTGAAACGGCGCCGAGACCGGGTAGCAGCGATAAGCAATGACATGCGGATGATCCTCCTAGTTGGTGGCTTTGGCATGGTGCGAATTATTAAGTTCAGCTTTAACCAAATCGATGGCAGCATACCACACTCGATTTCATTGTACAATGCGAAGTCGCACGGCGGAGCGCGTCCGGCCAAGTTCGGGGAATAGTCGTTCTGGGCCCTCCATAAATTATCTGGCCAAGTTCACCTGTTTCTACGGGACGATGAGAGCTAGCGGTTTCTTCGATTGAAACATTTTTAGGGAAGTCCGCATCTAATGGGCAATGGTGATCGAACTCGTTAAACTATAGGAGGCCAACATGAGATCCAAGGGAACCGTGATTTTGCTTGTAACCGCCAGTATTCTAGCCACACTGCTTGTAACCAGCTATTTCCGATCTTCGCCCATCACGTCCGTCGCCGGACTTTCCAACGTCGCACCAAATTATGACCTGACGGCAACTCCGGTGAGCCTAACAAGTGCCGTGAACGGTCTACAATTCACCCCAATAAAATCGGCCGGCGATGCGGGACAATTTTCTCAAGCTCCCGTGGCCGTTCGTTGCGGTGAAACGATGATATTCGTGCAGCCCGGGACTGCGGGCGCCGCCGGCGCCGTCCGAGTCGACTGTAACCGTTTAAGCCAATCGACCTACTCACCCGAAACCGCGGGACAGTTTCAGGAAGAATCCGTCGCTCCTCCAGCCGTGCATACTGTCCGCCGAAGGGCTCCCCGTGCCCAACAAGTTACTAACAATTACTACACAGACGAGCGCGAGCGGCCTGCCGTACGCCGTCCTCGTTCTTGGGAGAAAGAAGCCTTGATCATCGGCGGTAGCGCCGGCGCCGGTACAGCCCTTGGCGCCATTGCCGGTGGGAAGAAGGGCGCCGGCATAGGGGCTATATCCGGTGGGGTTGCCGGGCTGGTCTACGATCTGGCTACCCGAGACCGATGAAGATTCTAATCTGCGACTCAGCCGAGAATGTTGGTTATATCCAATACCAGCGTTCATTCCGTACCTTCCCCTCTGATGATAGGGGCGGTCGTCGGACCGCCCCTATGGCTCTTCGATTCTGCCATCCAAGAATAACCGTTGCTGTTCAACCACCCACGCCTTACGGCACCCAGCCAATACAGAGCCGGGAGCGGTAGCGACCGGGTAAGCTCCGTATGCCCATAGACCCCCTACTGAACAGTTACGCATTACCTTACACGGGAATACTCAGACCATTGCAAATGACCGGAAGCACGGGTATAAAATAGACGGAAGAGCCTCTGGGCTGTCCGCGTTGGCCATGTGCGTTTTCAGTCTGAGAATAGAACGAGATGCCATTGCCTTATCATTCGACGGAGCAATAATGCCTCAACGATTCATCGTCTTTTTTAGTCTGGTGGTTGTACTGGGAGTTATCCAAGTCGCGCCCTTGTGTGGGAAGGAACTAGCGGCCTCCCGGAAGAAAGCCAATCCGCGCAAAGGTGCGGCAGCGGCCACCGCGGCCGATCTCGCCCCTGAGGTTTGGGCCGCAAGAACACTGAAGCGTATGACGCTGAGAGAGAAAGTCGGTCAGATGATCATGGTTGCCTTCTCCGGCTTACCGAATTCCGCGCATAGCCGTGCGGCGCGCGAGCTACGCCGCCACATTGTGCAAAACAAAGTAGGCGGCATGATCATGTACCGGGGCGAGCCGCAAACCGCGGTCAGACTCATTAATCAATGGCAGCAATTATCCAAGTTGCCGTTAATTTTTGCCTCTGATTTCGAGCGAGGCGCTTCAAGCCGGATGAAAGAAGGCGCTCCGTTTACCACAAATATGGCGGTGGGGGCGACCGGCAACGAAGCCTACGCTTATCGGCAGGGCGCGATTACGGCACGCGAAGCCCGAGCCATCGGCATTCACTGGGTGCTGGCGCCGGTAGCGGATGTTAACAACAACCCGGATAACCCGAGCATCAACGTACGATCCTTTGGCGAAGACCCCAACCTCGTGGCGCGTATGGTAAGCGCATACGTACGCGGAGTTCAGGAAAACGGCGCTATCGCTACGCTGAAGCACTTTCCCGGTCATGGCGATACCAGTGTGGATTCGCATATCGGCCTGGTCACGGTAAACGCCGATCGTCAGCGACTTGAGGCGGTCGAACTGATTCCCTTTAAAGCGGGGATTAGCCGTGGCGCCGGCGCCGTGATGACGGCGCACGTGGCGGTGCCCAGCCTTACTCACGATCCCGGCGTCCCGGCGACCCTTTCTCCACGGATCTTGACAACGCTGCTAAGAGAAGAATTAGGGTTCCAGGCGTTAGTTGTAACCGATGCCCTTAACATGGGCGGCATTACTAAGACCTATGAAGGCGGCGAAGCCGCGGTGCAAGCGGTCGCGGCGGGGGCCGACGTTTTACTGATCCCGCCAAAGCCGGAAGTCGCCATCAATGGCCTCATTGAGGCCGTGCAGAGCGGCCGTTTGTCGAAAGCGCGAATTGATGCGTCGGTCCTGCGTATTCTACTCGCCAAAGGCAAACTGGGCCTGCACAAGCAACGCACCGTCCCTGGGAAGGCCGTTCAGGCTGTCCTTGATGATGAAGGCCACCACAGGCAGGCGCAGGAAATCGCCGACCATTCCATCACACTGCTGCGTAACGAAGATCGCCTGGTTCCTCTCCAGAGGGGCAGCGCCGTGAAGTTGCTGAGTATTTTGATTTCGGATGAAAACAAGCCGGGCATCGGCGAGGTGTTTCAAGCGGCCCTGCAAAAAATCGACAGATCAGCCCAGGCGGCGATGCTTAATGACCGCAGCCTCGAGGCTGACATTGACAAGGTCTTCGCCCAAGCGCGCACGGCCACGCACATTGTCTGCGCGCCTTTTGTTCAAGTTCGGGCCCACAAGGGAACCATTGCATTATCGGAGAAGCAAAGAAGAATCCTGGAGCGCCTGCTTGATCTGGGCAAGCCGGTGCTGGTAGCGGCCTTCGGCAATCCCTATATCATTCGCGAATGGCCTCGAATACGAAATTATCTCATCACCTACAGCCTTACGGAAACGGCTCAACGCGCCGCAGCCCGGGCGATCTTTGGAGAAATCGATGTGCAGGGCAAGCTGCCGATCGCCATCCCCGGGCAATTCTCGATTGGAGAAGGACTCTTGATTGAAAGGACTAAGGAAGCCGGACGAAGGAAGAATTGAGTGCGGACCGCGTCCTAGCCACAAGTCGGGTGGTCACTCGGCCTAGCTGTGTGCGCTAATCGCGCATGGTGTGGAGCACTGCAAACCGGTGATCGTCAACTCATGTAGATGACGACATGGCGAAAGGCTTCCTCGCCTTTGCTTTCGGACATGAGCCCATAGCGCTGCACCAGTTGATGCTGTAATTTGCGTATATAGGAGTTCTGTGGCGAGAGCTCAACGGGCTGGGCCTTTTCCAGCACGGTCTTGATGGCGTCCTCTACCTCGCGCAAGGCGACCTCTTCAACGTCCATATGCGTGCCGGCGCCAAAATATTCTCTGAGGAAATTCTTAATTTGCGCCGTGGTATTACTCTTGATGGTGTATATGGTCAGGCCACGTGAAACCCCTTCCCGCAAGGTCTTGGGTTGGCGCTTTTCCTGAGATTTCAGGGTGAGAACGGTATCGGCCTCTTTAAGATTCTCGACGATATAGGCTGGACACTGCAAATCCTTGATGGCTCTTTCCAAGCGAGTGCGGCTGACCGCAAAGGGGAGTATGCGAAGCACTTCTTTCTTGCCGACGCCGTCCAGGGGAACATACGGTTCCGGTCGGGAGCTCTCCTGTGTGGTCTCGGTCTCCGTCAGTTGGACAGTCCCATCTTCATTGCGAGTGCGTATCTCTGCGCGCACCGTCTTGTTTCTCAACATGCGGTCGACGACTTCGGCAACGTCGTGATGAACCGCCAGCTTGATCTTCTCTTGAATTTCGATGAGAACCTCAAAAGTTGGGGGCGCTCGCCGCTCTAGAACGGTTTTTTGCGTCCGGCGTTTGCGCGCCTCTTCATCGCTTAGTGTGACGGCCTGCACGCCGCCGACTAGGTCGGACAAGGTAGGGTTCATCAAAAGATTGTCTAAAGAATTGCCATGAGCCGTGGCAATGAGCTGTACGCCGCGCTCGGCGATAGTGCGCGCCGCCAGGGCCTCCGCCTCCGTTCCAATCTCATCAATAACGATGACCTCCGGCATATGGTTTTCCACGGCCTCGATCATAACGGCATGCTGTAACTCGGGCGCCGGCACTTGCATGCGACGGGCGCGGCCGATGCCGGGGTGTGGAATATCGCCGTCCCCCGCAATTTCGTTGGAAGTGTCGACGACAATTACCCGTTTATTCATCTCATCGGCGGAGACGCGCGCCGATTCTCGCAACAGCGTAGTTTTTCCCACGCCGGGTCGACCCAGCAAAAGTATGCTCTGGCCCGATTCAATGACGTCACGAATGATATCGACGGTTCCAAATACGGCGCGCCCGACGCGGCAGGTCAACCCAATGATTTCGCCCTGCCGATTACGAATCGCGGAGATACGATGGAGCGTCCGCTCGATTCCTGCCCGATTGTCCTTGGTAAATAGACCAACCCGGCTTACCACATACTTAATATCTTCACGAGTTACATTGTCCTCGCTCAGGTATATTCCGCGATCATGAAAGCGCCCCTCGGGCTGGCGTCCCAAATCGAGCACGATTTCGACCAAGGCTTCGAATTGGTTCTGACGCTGCAAGGCCTCACGTATATGGGGCGGCAATATGAAAAGCAATAAGTCGAGATTATCCGTGATCTGGATTTGACTCTCAGCCATGCGCACATCCTTCGTAGGCCGGTTCAAGAAATCCATGCCAATCGTCTTTATAATCGTACACGTTGTTTAAAGAGGGCGCCGACTGGCTGGAGGGGTCCGCCGGTCCATTCCCCCGGCGATCTCTTCGAGTGAACCGCCAACGGTTGGCCAGTCCATCCCAGGGAAACTCTACTAGCGGTTTTTCCCTACAGCTCCCCATGCGTCTCGTTGCCGATAGACGACGGGCTCTTAGCCATCCCGGCACAGGCGGATGGCCGTTCTCGAAAAATCTGTATGGGTCTATAGCGCGGAGAATCATGGAGATTCGCTACCAACCAGGGGCAACCGGAATCTGTTCGGATGGATTCGGAATTATTTAAAGCGTGCGAATACACCCTAGCTGCAAAAAACACGCCTGAAGGAGACAAGCACAAGGGGAATGCGCCCGGTACTCAACGCTGCCGGTAAACTTCCGCGTAGACCTTGCGCAGCGGCGAGACACAGTAATCTTGTATAATATTCATTACGGCGCGGTGATCCGAAGTGAGATCCTTAACGTAAGATTCATGGATCTGAAAAGCTAACCGTATGATATCGGCTTTGCCCTCTCGTTTTTCCACAACAATACTCCGCTGAAAGTTCTCGTCCATAGCAAAGATAGCGGTGTAGAAAACACCCTTCAGCGCTTTCCCCCCCGTGACTTTCACATGGCGGTTTTTCGTATAGTATTCATCAAGCTTGCTGACGAGTTTATCGTAATTAAAATCAGCAACTTTGTTATTGACGCTAACCTCAATTTGGTAGGTATCCTGTTGATTGCGTAAACGGAGCCCGTACGTAAAATCCAATTCCCCTTTGGCAAATTTAATACGGTGGCCTTTTTCGTCGTGGAAGCGCTTAAGTTCTTCTTCTTCGGTGATGCCGGCGTCCTGTTCCTTTTTTTCCTTCGTGATGTAATATTCACTGACGCTATGGTACCATTGATCAATGATACCTGCCAAAGCAGCATCAATCGTTTTATTCATCGTTTCGGAGTTCCCTCTCGCTTAATTTTACGCCAAAGCGACTGTCTGATGATCTTCATTAATAAGCAGCCTCACCAGGGTCGCTACTGAAAAACTCAACTTTGATTATTTTATCATCCCGATTAAAAATTTCATAGGGCTATCTCCAAACACCACTGCCGTTCGATCATAAGCCTATCAGACGGTAGCGAAGCCGGCACGCATGGGGGGGGCTGGATTTTGGACATTTACTACAGCCCAGCGCGATCCTTTCATCTCCACCTCTTCGAGCAAGCAAGCCGTCATCGCCTGATGCTTGTTCGCATAGCTCTGAAGGAGCGAGCTATAATAGCCAGGGGCAAGCGCAGCGCCGCCCCTGGTAAGTAACATGGCCGGAGATAGGAGCCCTGAAAGGGCGCAATACCCTTCTTCTCGATGAATACGTGTGGAAGACAACGACGACGGCCTAGGAATTGATCTTCATTAGTGCGCCCTTTCAGGGCTTGCGTGGGGACGCTTTCTTTCCAGGGGCTGCGCTTCGCTTGCCCCTGGCTATTACATCTCGCTCCTTTGGAGCTTTGGATTGTAAGAGGCACGCCACTCCCTACCAAATGTCCAAACTTCAGCGCCACGACGGGGGCTGGAGTTTGGCGTCCGCGCATTTCTTATGATCGACCTTCAGTCCAAACACCAGGAATTCCCGCGCAAAGACGTAGCTTGTCCGTTGGCAAGTTACAGCGGTCCTTAACGCGAGTCTCCCGCCGGCCGGACTTGCCGGGCGGCCTTGACGATCTCCGCATCGGAGGGACGTATATACAGCGCATCAATGTCGGCGGCGCCGACGCCGGCGCCGCCCGCCAGTCGTCGCACGCCGATCTCCGCCACGGCTTCAGCCAGATAAAGATTAATCGGCAAGATTCTCCATAGGCGCCGGCCGGCGGCGGTTATGGGCTCAGCGTAGCGATGCGCGCCGTCGCCGAGAAAAGCTATGCGTTCCGCCGGCAGTTGGGCCAGCCATTCGGCCGGCGATATGGCAATCGGCGCCATGATCTCTTCCACGTCGTCATCGTCCGGTTTTGGCCGATAGAGGCCGGCGTATATCTGCTGGCGTAGGGCGTCGATTACTGGGCAAATCAGTGTGTCAACGAATCGCACTCGAAAGGCCAGCGCGTGCAGCGCGCTTACGCCGGCCATTGGCAGATTTCGAGCCTGCGCTAAACTCTTGGCCGTAGCCAATCCAATACGAATCCCGCTGAATGACCCGGGGCCTGTGGCTACTGCCACACCGTCAATCTGCTCGATCGTGTGACCGGACTTGGTTAGGAGAAAGTCAATCGTGCTCAGGAGTGACGTGGAATGATCGCTGATCGTAGACAAATATATTTGCCCCAGCAGGCGATGATCGTCCTGCAAAGCGACACTGCCGCGCATTGAGGTAGTATCCATTGCCAGAACTTTCATCGATAAGGAACTCCGAAGATAAGGCGAATTTTGGAAAGCGAAGTCAAAGCCGACGCCGCGCTTTTCCAAACCAACCCTACGAGACAGATTCGATCATAAGCCTACCAGACAGTAGCGGAGCCGGCCCCGCACGGGGGCACTGGAGTTCGGATATTTACCACAGCCCCGCGCGATCCTTTCGTCCCCGCCACTGCGAGCGAGCGCCCGCCATAGCCCGAAGCTTGTTCGCGTAGCTCCTTAGAAACTTCCCTGTTTCTTCTTTATTCTGCGCGTCGTTAAAGCTCGCCAACAATCGTGATTGGCCGGTAACACTTGCTCTTTGAAATGTCCAATCTCCTTGCGCCCCTGCCGGGGCGCGTGCGACTTTATGGTTCGCCTGCTTCGCAGGATTGGCGCCGGCCCGCTCCAAAATGTCCAAACTCCAGGCTCCTTAGAAACTTCCCCAGTTTCATCGTTATTCTGCGTGTCGCTTCGACAAGCTGGGGGACTCCTTTGGAGCTTTGGATAATTAGCGGCACACCACACCTTACCAAAGGTCCAAAATCCAGGACCCCGTTCGGGGCTGGATTTTGGCATCCGCGCGTTTCTAATGATCGAACTTCATCATGGCTGGTCACGGTTTGACAATCTCCGCGCAACATTATATAGTTAAGCCTATTTTACTACAAGGGATGGAAATAGCTCATGAGCCATGGCCTGTTACGTCTCGTAATCCTATCGATCATTATTTCGACGATCCTGTCTTTATCGCCGCGCTTGGAAGCGGCGGCCCACGCTCGGCGAATCACTGACAATAGTGAACTAGCCAAGGGTAAACAAGCGCAAGGGGCCATAGGCGATTTTCTCCTGGTCAATGAAAGCATCAAGATCATTATCGACGACGTGCGCAAGCGCCACGGATTTGCCGAATCCGGCGGGAACATCCTCGACGCGGCCAGTCTGCCGGAGAATGTGGACGCTCTCGGCCAGATCTTCACTTTCTTTGGCAATGAGTATCCACGGCAGGCTCGTTACGATCGTCTGGAGATTACCCACAACGGCGCCGATGGCCAGGCCGCGGTCATTCGCGTGTTCGGCGCCGACGCCCGCGACCCGTTCATTAAGGTGACCACGGATTATCGCCTGGAACCGGGGGCGACGCACGTACAGCTTACCACCACACTTACCAATAGCGGAACGCAAACCATCCCAGATTTTGCCGTTGGCGATGTCATTCAATGGGGGCGTGCCCAACGATTCGCGCCGGGCCACGGTCGTGAGGGCGCCGGGCGCACACTCAATCTCCAATGGGTAGCCGGTTTGGCCGAAAATGTTTCCTATGGCTACTTCACGGCCCAAGGCGCCATTTCCGGGCCGCAGGGAAGCAATTGGTCGGACTTTAACGTGGCCAAGTTATCGCTGGCGCCCGGCCAGAGCCAGACCTATTCGCGGTACTTTGCCGTAGGACGGGGCGATGTGAGTTCCGTATCCGACGTCATCTTTCGCCTGCGCCACGTTGAGACCGGCCTGGTAAAAGGCGCCGTTGTAGAAGCCGTCACCAGCGCGAAAGTGAGCGGAGCTTCCATTAAGATTGAGCAAGACGGGAAGCCCTACAGCACAATATTAGGGCGGCCGGACGGGACCTATAGCGCTTGGCTGCCGCTGGGGGCTTATCGCTTGAGCGCCACTGGCTACGGACGCAGCGGCAGCACAATCCGGCGGCTGTCGCTCAGCCGGGGCCAGGAATCCATCCAAGACTTTGCGCTTTCTAAGCAAGGCCATGTGGACTTTACTATTGTCGACAGAATTAGCGGCCGCCGCTTGCCGGCCAAGTTGACGTTCCGCGGTTTAGGAACCACACCCGATCCCGACTTCGGGCCCGCCTATCAAATACCGGCCGCCAATGTAGTGTTTAGTCATACCGGAAACGGATCGGTCATATTGCCGCCCGGTTTGTATGAAGTGACGGCTTCGCGGGGGATTGAATACACAATTGACCGCGCCCGTTTGGCCGTAGGAGCCGACCGTCCCGGCGCGGTGCATGCTCGTCTGGAACGCGTCGTCAACACTACCGGCTATATCGCCGGTGACTTTCACCTCCACGCGGAGAATAGTCCGGACAGCAATATTAGTTTGCGTGACAAGGTGATCGATCTAGTAGCCGAAGGCATCGAGTTTGCCGTAGCCACCGACCATAATTACTTAACGGATTACAGCAAAGCCATAAAGGATTTGCAACTGGAAAGCGAGCTGAAATCAACTGTGGGTAACGAGGTCACGGTTTCCGGAAAATTTCATTTCAATGCCTTCCCGCTAGCCCTGCAAACGGGGAAGCCCGGCCAAGGCGCGGTGGCTGTGCTGGGCAAGACACCTCAGCAACTTTTTGACGAAATCCGGCAGAACCCCGGCGAGGAAGTGATTCAAATCAATCATCCGCGGGCCGGCAGCATCGGATATTTTGATACATTTAAGCTCGATACGGATTCGGGAAAAAGCGCAGATCCCAATTACTCGGATAAGTTCGATGCCATCGAAGTTTTCAATGGGAAGCGGATATTTGACGCCGAGCGAGTGTTACAGGATTGGTTCAATTTGCTCAACCGCGGTTACGTGTATACGGCCACGGGAAATTCCGACTCGCATCAGATTGTGGGCGAGGAAGCCGGTTATCCGCGTAACCTGGTTTGGGTGGGCAAGGATAATCCTGCCGATGTGCGCGCCGACGAAATTGTTGAAGCTGTCCGCCGGCATAGGATCGTGGTGACCAACGGCCCCTTTATTGAATTCTCGGCCGGTCCGAATTTTCCTATGGGATCTACCGTTCCCGGCCGCCGCACGGCCGTCACTTTCGATATCAAAGTACAGAGCGCCCCCTGGGTGGATGTGGCGGAAGTGACCCTAATCGGAAACGGCGAGGTCGTCGAACGATTCTTGGTGGACGCCACGGCTTCGGCGATCAAGTTCCAACGGTCGATAGCGGTCCATCCGACACGCGATACGTGGTACGTGGTCGTTGTGCGCGGCAATACAGCGTTGGCTCCGGTTATCCCCAGCGATGGCGGCCATGAAGTGACGCCGCTGGCCTTTACCAATCCTATATGGATCGATGTTGACGGGGACGGTCGCTTCGATCCGGTCATTCGCTGATGAGAGGGTTTATTATGTCATCATTTCTTCTCCCTCGACATGGCCGACCGCTTGTCCACGGATTGCTGGCCTGTCTTGTGCTCCTTATGGGATGCTCCGTATGGGCTCACCAAGTTCCATGGGCCAAAGTTACTTCCATGCAAGTCTCCGACACCCAATTACGGGCTCGTGTGGATTATGTTATTACGGATCGGCAACTGGCCTATGATCTGCGCGAGCGCTTTGACGCCGACGCCGATCGACGCTTATCAGGCGAGGAACAGGCGCGCTTGCAGAAATACCTCGTCGGCGAAGCCCTGCGCCCCCTCCATGTGGTCCTTAACGGCGAAGCGGTTGCCCTTGAGTTGATCGCCGCGACTACCAGCGGCCTGGGAGACCGATTGCCTTCCTCCTATCCCATTACGGTGGTCATAGCCTTGCGGGCTAAATTGAAAATCGTTCCTGAGTTCAATACAATAAGAATCTCGGATTATGACGCACGGGCGCAGTCGGAATCCATTTTGGGCGTGTCCTTTCCCAAGGCTTTTCGCCTTCAAGTGGAAACGCGCCCGGAAGTGGTAGTTTCCGGCGAGACGATATGGCGAGTGTTCACCGGCGAGGGTCAGGATCTGATCATTAATTTCCAGCCGTAGGAAGACCGCTCGGCGGAGAGTTAATCGTTTCGTAGCTATACTGCGAGCGGGCATAAACTATCATTTTTAGGTGGCCCACTCTTACAGAACCGGGAGCGGTAGCGACCGGGTGGCGAACCCTTTCACAACTGGTCAACCCGGTCGCTACCGCTCCCGGTTCTGTTACTTTGTGATCGTTCAAAGTATACTTGGGGGCTCCGCATTCAGTAGTCTGAATGGCCAATGGAGTTGCCCATGCCCATTGGCGGGGCACCACGATGAATAAAAAACAGTACCGCCTGCGGTAGCGGGCGGGTGGCCCGCGTCGCAACAGAACCGGTCGCTACCGCAACCTGTTCTGTTGCGCCGGAATGTTTAATAGAAAGAGATGAGCCAACGTCGCATTATTACTGAGCAAGATGTCCTGGCCGTTGAGCCGGGGGGCCTTTTGGAAGCGCCGGAATCCAGCATTATCACGCCGCTGGCGCGGGAGACGGCGTCGGCGTGTCGCGTTCGCATTATTCTCAGCGAAGGTCTGCGCCGAAAAGTTATAGGTCTCGGCGCCGATCATGGCGGGTTTGAGGTCAAAGAACAGCTCAAGCCCTGGCTCGACGAGTTGGGCTACGCCCATAAGGATTTTGGCACGCACGGTAGTGCCGCGGTGGATTATCCGGATTTTGCGTTTGCCGTGGCCAATGCCGTCGCCAAGGGCGACTGTGATCTCGGCATCATTTTGGATGGCGCCGGCATCGGCTCATGTATGACAGCTAACAAAGTGCCGGGGGTTCGGGCGGCCATGTGTTACGATGCCGAGACCGCCAAGAATAGTCGGGAACATAACTATGCCAATGTGCTGACCTTGGGCGCTCGCCTGCGGCCGCTTGAGCTGTTGCGTGAAATCGTCAAGGTTTGGCTGGCCACCGATTACGGTGAAGAGCGCCACGGCCGGCGGGTCCGCAAGATTATGGATGTGGAAAAGCGATACTTGCGCTAGGTGCGGTTAAAGCTCGCCGCGGCGACGGCGCCGCCTTACCCCGGTTTGGAGAGGGATTATGCAAACGACCGAGCTTGAGCAGCTCATTGAGCAGATTACCGATGAGATCGTACAGCGGTTTGGCGTCTTGCCCGCGGCGAGTAGTGCTTGCCGCTGTCATACGGTGGCGGTAACGTCCTGCCCCGATCGCGTGCGATTTATTATCGAGTGCGGCGCCGATCGCGTGGGCCTTCATTCCACGGCTCCGCCGGTAAGCCGTGAGATGGCGCAGTACATCGATCATACCATACTGAAGCCGGAGGCCTCATTGGAGGACGTGTCCAAGCTCTGCCGCGAAGCGATGGAAAATCAATTTGCCGCCGTGTGCGTTAATCCGTCATACGTTCGCCATGCGGCTCGTATGGTTTGTGGCACGAGCGTCGCCGTCGCCAGCGTTGTGGGTTTTCCGCTCGGCGCCACGTTGCCGGACGTCAAAGCTTATGAGACTCGCCGCGTCATCGGCGACGGCGCGCGCGAAGTGGATATGGTGATCAATGTCGGCGCCTTGAAATCACTGGACGACGACCTGTTGCGCCGCGACTTGCAAGCCGTTGTTGAGGCCTGCCGTGATTACGAGGTCTTGTCCAAAGTGATTATCGAGACCGCCCTACTGACCGACGACGAAAAAGTAAAAGCCTGTCTGCTGGCCAAGGCCGCCGGCGCTGATTATGTGAAGACCTCGACCGGATTTTCCAGCGGCGGCGCCACGCCGGAAGATGTGGCCTTGATGCGCCGCGTGGTCGGCAAAGAGATTGGCGTTAAAGCCTCCGGCGGCATACGCGATCGGGCGACCGCGCAGAAAATGATCGAGGCCGGCGCCACACGCATCGGGGCCAGCGCCAGCGTCAAGATCGTCAAAGAAGCCAAACTCGATTAACCCAGAGCAAGGGGTTAATTTCCGGTATCTTCTCAATAAATCGGGGTAAACTATCCTTCACAGGCCCGAAGGGCCATAAGGTAATAGCCCCGCCCGTCAGGGCGTGGGTAGCGCAGGCCATAACCCCATCAAGCGCCGAAGGCGCGGCACTCACTCCCACAGGTAACGCGCATCGTATTCCACGATGTTTTCCTGGCATGAGACCGCCTCTTTGCGCGCGAACGTGCCGGCCCTGCGGGCCTCACCACCATTCGTTCGTTCTTACCCACGCCCTCACGGGCGGGGCTATTACCTCCCAGCCCTTCGGGCCTGTCGCAGGCGCTTCACCCCGACTTAATTGAGAAGATACTGATTTTCGTCCCTCATGACGTTAAGGAACGGATCTTACTTTCTTTTAGCCAGCGCAGAGTGTTTTTGCGGTTGGTCGTGATGCTCTTGATCGCTTGCGTGAAACCGCGAATGGTGTGCCTGACGAAGAACGGATTGTCGGGATGGTCATAAAAGGCCCATTCGCCGCCGCGGCTATCGGCTACGACAATCACGGGGATCTGAACTTCTTCCCGGTTGACTTGGAGCGGAACGGTTTCGCGGCGAATGATCCTCCACGTGTTGGCGATACTGTCCAGCTTCACCTGAACATGGCCGGCGTCGGCCAACTCGCGGAAGGCTTCCTTGCTTAACCATATGGCCGTTTCATCTTTGCTCTTGGTTTCCGATCCGGCGCTGAACAGCTTGCTGGTCTGGAAGCTGCGGCTGCTCTGTATGGCCGAGGGATCGAGCAACACAACGCCTTGATTGGCGCTGCTCTCCCACTCGAACAGTCGCTTCGGCTCAAACTGCGCAATGCGAACGACAAAATCGTAACCGGCCTCCTGCATCTCGGCCCGCCAGACAATGACCGTGTCTCGGTCAAAACGGAAAAGCGCTCCCGCGCCGGTCGGTGCCGCCGGAGCCAACCTGAACCCCAGGCCGACGCCAAGGATTAGGCCGATAAGAACGCGCCTTAGCCCGTAGGTGCGGCCTACATGCCGAGGTTGACTACGTCGTGGTGCCTGGTTGTCCATCATAGTTCGCCTCTTAAGCTAGTTGGACGCTTTAATTGTAACTACTCAGTCGGCGCTCCTTAGCCCCGTAGGGGCTGAGCGGCATGCCTGAATAGTTACCGTTAATCAATGCCGGCTAGTGCCGGATGAGCGTGGAATTGTGTATCCATAAACCGGCGTAAATACTTGGCCAGTATGTCGCATTCAAGGTTTACGGGATCGCCGATAGCCATCGGCCCTAAGTTGGTGTGAGCGGCCGTGAAAGGAATGATCGCCACCGCAAAACTTCCAAGCCGTATGGCAGCAATGGTCAGGCTAACGCCATCGACAGCCACGGAGCCTTTCTCCACAAAATACGCGCCGAGTTCTTTGGGAAACTCGAATTCCATCCAGAGGGTATCGCCTTCCTGCCGTCGTCCCGTGAGCTTGCCCATGCCATCCACGTGTCCTTGCACGAAATGGCCGCCGAGTCGCGCGCTGGCCGCCAGCGGCCGCTCGAGATTTACACGTCGACCCGCTCGTAGTGTGGCGAAGGTCGTCCGTTTCAGGGTCTCAAGGGAAAGATCGGCGGTAAAGCCCGTGGCCGCGTGTGCGGTGACCGTGAGGCAGGTACCGTTGACGGCGATGCTGTCGCCGTTCTTGAGCTCGCGGGCCAACTGGCCGCACGTCACGCTCAGTACGCTCTGGCGACCGGACCTGCGCAGGCTTTGTATTTTCCCGACCGTTTCAATGATTCCCGTAAACACTTAAGCATCCTCTTAAACCGAATCACGAAATTTTTGAATTGTTGAATTGCGGAGCAGCCAATCGGGTTTATCAAACTGGAAGATTCTATTATACCCAATCCTAGCATTACAACAAGAGTTCGCAAATTCGATCATAAGAAACGCGCCTTGTCATGGACGGAGAATATTTAGCGGAGCGAAGGGATGAGACGAGCAGACGCCACGGCGTCCGGCGCAGCGT
The DNA here is from genome assembly GCA_016179055.1 of Acidobacteriota bacterium. GTDB lineage: Bacteria > Acidobacteriota > UBA6911 > JACOSC01 > JACOSC01 > JACOSC01. The sequence goes on along the minus strand of JACOSC010000061.1, from coordinate 21,933 downwards.
CAGCGTTCCCTCTTGCGCCTTGTGCGCTTTTTTTGGTTCATTATTTAAGACAAGCGGCAGGATGCCGCTTCCACCTTGCGCCTTAGGCGCTTTTTTTGCGGCCTATTTTTTCTTGCCGCAAAGAGGCGCAAAAAAACGCAAGACTATGATTGCGAAAGTACATCCCTTTTTTGATCTCCACTGAAGTTCGATCATAAGCAGTACGAGTGGGTCCGCCACGTCATCTCATAGGTAGCTCTGAAGCGCTTCGGTAGGTTAGTATCGAACTGACGGAGTCTTGTCATTTTTGCTTGTTTTCGGTCGTCGAGTTTGATAGACTCGGCTTCACAAGGGAGTTGTTCATGCCCCGTTTCGGGCGCCACAACGAATTAAACAGAACCGCCTGCGATAGCGGGCGGGTGACCGAGACGGGCAGGTCGAGTCGCGATATACGCGGTTACTACCGCAACCGGTTCTGTTTCGCCGGAGTTACTTTTAAGGGAGGACAGCATTATGGCAACCCATGCGCAGCGTACTCATCGCACCCACACATCGGCGGGATTTCTTCTCGCGGTAGCCCTTATAATCATGTTTATTACGGACGGATCGACGGTCGCGGCCGCTCCGCCGGTGCGGCGGACGCTGAGCCTCGAAGACCGTGTACGCTATCAGCGAGCCCTCGAAGAGGTTAACTGGCAGTATCGCATATGGCCGAAAGAGAATCCTCAGCCGAAGCCCTCTTTGGAAGCCGTGATGCCGCTCTCGGCGATCCGGGCGAAAGTCGAAGACGATCTGCGCAAAAGTAAAGCTCTCGAAGTCTATTGGCGACGGCCGGTGACCGGGGCGCAATTGCAAGCGGAAATGGCTCGCATGGCGCGGGCGACACAACAACCCGAGCGGCTGCGAGCGCTGTGGGCGGCGCTGGAGAACGATCCGTTCTTGATAGCCGAGTGTTTAGCGCGGCCGCAGTTGGTCAATCGGTTGATCCGCAGTTGGTATGCGGGCGATGAACTCCGGCATGGCGAGTTGAGAAAGCAAGCGGAAGCGGAGGTGGCGCGGTACGGGGACGTGAAGGATCTGCGGAAGATGAGCGGAGAATATGAGGAAGTCGAGTGGGCCAAGCAGGAAGATGGCGGGGTAGAGCGCGCGCCAGGGGCTGTGGCTCTGGAAGCCGCGCAATGGATGGAACGGCAGCGAGAGATCGGCCGCGTCTTGCATAGCGGCTTGGCGATGGAGCGTTCGGAACCGGCGTTGGCGAGCGCGCGCCAAACCGACGGCGATCCCGCCACGGCGGGACCGGTGGGCATGACCAGCGGCTTACAAGAGCGAGAGGACGGCTATTATGTGCTCGCGGTGTTGGAGAGGGAAGAAGGGCGGATACGGGTCGCCACAGTAAGCTGGCGGAAACGCCCGTTCGACGCGTGGTGGGCGGAGGCGGGACGCGGGCTTAGGCCCGAACCCCGACATGGTCGGGGCGATCATGCCTATCGGCTGCCGGTGCTGCGCGCCGGGACAGCGTGTACGGACGACACCTGGACACCGACGCTGGTACCGCCCGATGTGCGCTATCTTCACGCGGCGGTGTGGACGGGAACAGAGATGATCGTCTGGGGAGGGTATGCTGGCGGCCCCACCTTCAACACCGGGGGACGCTACGATCCCATTACCGACACCTGGATGGCGACGAGCGACGGCGGGGCGCCCAGTACGAGATTTTATCATACAGCCGTGTGGACGGGAACGGCGATGATCGTCTGGGGGGGAGACGGCGGCGGCTTTCTCAACACGGGGGGGCGGTACGATCCCATTACCGACGCCTGGATGGCGATGAGCCTCAGCGGGGCACCCAGTGCGAGAAATAATCACACAGCGGTTTGGACTGGGGCGGCGATGATCGTCTGGGGGGGACTGGAGCGACCTACTTCAACACTGGGGGGAGGTACGATCCGGCCAGCGACACCTGGGCGGCGACGAGCCTCAGTGGAGCGCCCAGTGCGAGATTCTGGCACTCGGCGGTGTGGACCGGAACGGAGATGATCGTCTGGGGAGGATATGCCGGCGGCCCCACCTTCAACACCGGGGGGCGCTACTGCGCCCGCGCCGCACGCGCTGGTCCGGACCGCACCCCTTAAGCCGCGTCGCGCCGGCACGATCACCCATTAAGATCGACGCACGGGACCTGAGTCCTTCGTCACTCGTCCGGGACCGACTATCATTACCGAAATCTTTTCACCAAACCGGCGCGTCCCGTAGGGACGTATGATAATGGCCCAGCGATTCATCGCAGCGAGTGCAGGACATAACGGAATTTCAGTCCCATTGGGGCGACTGAAGAGAAGCCAATCCGCAGGCAAGTTCTTTTCAGTCGTCCCAATCACCCCACCCTCATCGCTTGACATTACCCAAAATATTGTCTTAAACCACAACGCGCACGATGCGGCCGCGTAGCGGCCTGATGACTTTAGCCGTGTCTTTAGCGCGCAGATCCAATGGGTCCGCCACCGCCCTTGCCGAATCAGCGACGGACTTTTTTTAGCCGTCGCTGCGGGCGTTGATAAAAACCGCGCCGACCAACTGCCCGGTTACGTTGATCATGGTCCGGCTCATGTCAAGAATACGATCCACGCCGAGAACCAGCGCCAGTCCTTCCAGCGGAATCCCGGTGGCGCTTAAGATGATGGCCAAGTTAATGAACCCACCCGCCGGCACGGCGGCCGTTCCCATCGAGGCCAAGACCGCAATCAACCCGATGAGGCCAATCTGATACAATGAGAGATTGATCCCGTAAACCTGCGCAATGAAGACGGCTGAAATCGCCTGATATACGGCCGTGCCATCGCGACTCAGACTCGCGCCCAGCGGCAGGACAAAGTTGGTTACTTCCGGCGCGATCTTGAGCCGCTCTTCGCTGCACTGGATCGATACAGGCAAAGTAGCGGCGCTGGAGGTGGTGCTGAAGGCGAGCAACTGGGCGGAACTAATGGCGCGAAAAAAATCCCAGAGGTTGCGACGGCCATACCCAATGACGATGACGGGGTAAAATAACAACGCTTGCGCCAACAACCCTGCCATGACCACGGCAATATACTGGAAAAGAGTCGCCAAGATTTGAAGGCCATAACGACCGACGGTCGATGCCATGATGGCAAAGACGCCGAACGGCGCGAGTCCCATGGTCATCATCACCAGCTTGATCATCACCTCGTAAATGGCGGTTAGGCCATCGATCAGCCACTGGCGATGCGCGCCGTGAATCATCAGGAGAGCCACCCCAAAGACCATAGCAAAGAAAATTACCTGCAATAAGTTTCCCTCGGCGGCCGCTTTCAAGGGGTTGGTGGGTATCAAGTCCAAGAGCATCGTTGTCAATGACGGGCGCGCCGGTTGGGATTTCAAGCGCTCGCCGGCCTGCCCGCCGTAGTTCTTGACGATTAGGGCTTGGGTTGTGCGGTTGAGCCGATGACCCGGACGTAGGAAGGTGGCCAGCGCTAGACCCAGGCCAACGGCTATGGTCATGGCCAGCGTGAAATAGCTTATGGATTTAAGTCCCAAACGTCCCAGCTTGGCAACGCCGCCTAATCCGGCTATCGCCACCACCAGTGAGGAAAAGACCAGAGGAATGATGACCATGGAAATCAGACGCAGGAACGCGGTTCCTACCGGCTCAAGGATAATAGCCCGCGGCCCGATGGCCGCGCCGGTCAGAGTTCCAGCCAATAATCCAAGTCCAATTTTTGTGTGTAGCTGCATGAGAAAGCCTATTGCCGGAGGGCTTGGCCGTGAGCGTTAATCGGTAACGAACCGCCCGCCACCGCGTACCCTGAAAGGATCCCGCACGTGCAGAATGACCGTGTCACGACCTCTGGCCACGGTTCGAGGTCACCGCCGGAGCCACGGCCGGTTTGAGGTCGGAACCTTAGTTAGACGAGCTAGTCACCATGGGCAATCCCGGAAAGCAACAACTTTTGTAACGCGGCGGCCTTGGTGAGTCCGTCTATCCGCACAATCTTGTTCTGGGCGCCGGCGCCGGCCAAGAGCGTGACTTGCGCCCGTTTCACGCCAAACCAATGAGCCAGGAATTTAAGACAGGCTTCGTTGGCGGCGCCCGCCACGGGCGGAGCGGCGATGCGCAGTTTCAGCGCGCTTCCATGCGCGCCGACCACTTCGTCTTTATGGGCGCGTGGTTGTACTTTGAGCGACAGAATTATGCCATCGCCCTTTTCCCGTATAGCGATCATCGTAAGAATGATTGGGCCCACATGAACAAAATGGGAACCATTTCGGACCGGACTAGATAAATAAAGACCGAGACAATGAGAACGGACAAATCCAGCCCGCCCATCGGAGGAATAACGCGCCGAACCGGCGCCAGCACAGGCTCGGTGATCTGATAGACCATTCTAATCAACGGATGAAAAGTGTCCGTTCGAATCCAGGATATGACGACTCGCGCAATTAAGACCCAAAAATAAATCCATAAGACCGCATCCAAAATAGTTGCGATAAACTTTAATATAAAACCTACAGGCCACAGCATGCGATTATTCTCCCGTTGATTATTGCCTTGCCCCAAAAATCAAAGTTCCAATGCGGACCATCGTGGCGCCCTCCTCGATGGCCACCGTAAAATCATGACTCATACCCATGGATAATTCCGTCAATTTAACGTTGGCGCGTTCATAGCGGCTCATGGCGAGACTTAGCTTCCTTAGCTCTGCAAAAAATGGACGCGAGCGCTCTCGGTCTTCATGCCAGGGCGGTATGGCCATCAGACCGCATAGGCGGACATTGGGCCATCGGTCGGCCTCGGCCAGAAACTCCGGCAATTGGTCGGGGCGGAGTCCGGTCTTGGAGGCCTCGCCGGCCAGATTGATTTCCAGCAATACCGACTGGATTTTGCCGAATCTCTGCGCCTGTTCGTTGATCTTATCCAGTAGGTGTGCGCCGTCCACCGATTGGAGCATCTCAAATAACGAAACCGCTTTTCCGACTTTATTGGTCTGCAAATGACCAATAAAGTGCCAATGAATTTTCGGGTATTGCGCCAGGCCATTTATTTTTGCTTGCGCTTCCTGTAGCCGATTTTCGCCAAAGATATTCAGTCGGACTCGCAAGCATTCCGCCAATCGCTCCGGCGGCACGGCCTTGGATACAGCGATTAAGGTGATCGATTGCGGATCGCGACCGGACTTCTCGGCCGCCCGCCAAATCTGCTCGCGTACCCCATGAACATTCTCCGCAATCGTTGCCATGATAGGATCTCCGATTAAGACAACGGACCTCAGACGCCGGAAGCAAGGCTTCCGACCGCAGATTTGCAACTCTTCAGGGCGGTTGCCGGCCGGTCCCCGAAGGGGACCTTGTTAATAGCCGTGGGTGGCGCCCCGCGCCACCCACGGAATGAAGTCACTCCCGGCTGGACCCTGTAAGGGTCCACGTAGGGTCCGGTGGGGGTGGACGACCGCGACCCTTTCAGGGTCGGCCCCGCGGGGTTTCCGGTCCGGGGGTGGCGAACCACCACCCCCGGCTATTAACCGCGTCCCCTTCGGGGACCGGACGCCGTAGGGCCACCTTTTGTCGATAGGCTCATCAGCGGGCCCTTGAACAGTGACCAAATTTTTTTTAAATGCTCGCAGAGCATGCCTAATAATTTCGACACACAGACTTCTCGACGTCAATGGTCTGATGTCCAGTGTCTTAGCCGAAGCTAAATACTATAAGATTGACTAGCCATGGTCAATACACCGCGGCTATGGTACGTAGGCGCGGGCCGCAGCTAGCGCAGGACGTAACGGCCGTCCTCGGTTTTCAAAGGGGCGTGGTTTCCGCGTGATGTAATCGATCTAGATGGGAATTATCATCAGATCAAGATAAGTATCAGCCCCGTAGGGGCGCCATGTTTATAGCCAAGCATACGCAGAAGGAGGCCTCAAGCTCCGTAGGAGCGACATGTGGTCTGTCGTAATGGTTCACATGTCGCCCCTACGGGGCCTGGGTCTTAAGGCTAGCAGCCCTGCTATAAACATGTCGCTCCTTAGAAACTTCCCCAGTTTCATCGTTATTCTGCGTGTCGTTAAAGCTCGCCAACAATCGTGATTGGCCGGAAATACTTGCTCTTTGAAATGTCCAATCTTCAGAGCGCGCCCCAGAGGGGCGCCGGGACATTAGCCTGGGGCAAGCGGAGCGCCGCCCCAGGTCGCGAGTCCCCTAGAACACATGCGCCCCGGCAGGGGCGCCGAGAGGTCATCTACTCACTTGATGCTGCATTATCATATCATCTTCAGCTCTAGGGCAACTGGTAGGCCAACCCCCTCTTAGCGCCCCTGCCGGGGCGCTCGTGGTGGATGAGGCCATGAGTCCTGGGGCAGCGCTGCGCTTGCCCCAGGCTAATCTCCTTGCGCCCCTGCGGGGCGCGTGCGATTTATGGTTTGCCTGCTTCGCAGGATCGGCGCCGGCCCGCGCCAAAATGTCCAAACTCCAGGCTCCTTAGAAACTTCCCAAGTTTCTTCTTTATTCTGCGTGTCGTCACGACAAGCTGGGGGACTCCTACGGAGCTTGAGGCCTTCGTCTGGGTACGCTTGGCTATAAACATGACGCCCCTACGGGGCTGATACTTAACCTGATCTGACGATAATTCCCACCTTTCGAGTACATTACGCGGAAATCACACCCTTTTCAAGTGACGTTGGTGGGTTGGCTGCTCTCCTGCGGGTCGCCGGCGAGCGGGCGATCCGGCGGCGGTGGTTCCCGCATAGTGACGTCATCCGGCAAAGACTGGGGCACGTGTATGCGACCTTCATCATAAGCTTTGATCAAGGCGTCAACCACGGCATGGTCATAACGCGTCCCTCCCCATCCTTTGATCTTAGCAATTACGGCCTCAGGATCAAAAGCGGATTGGTAAATGCGGCGCAAGGTCATGGCGTCAAAACAGTCGGCCACCGAAATGATGCGGGCGATGATGGGAATCTCTTCCCCGCGCAGTCCCTGCGGATACCCTTTGCCGTCCCACTGCTCGTGGTGGGAGTGCATAGCCGGAACAATATCACGGAATTGTGGAAAGAGCGCCATGATATGGGCGCCTTTGCTGGGATGTTGTTTCATGATCATGTATTCGTCTTCGGTATACTTGGCCGGTTTCTTGAGCACCGAGTCCTCAATGCCGATTTTTCCGACGTCGTGCAACAAGCCTCCGATCTTTATTTTCTCCAATTCTTCGTTGTTCATGCCCAGCGATCGCGCAATCTCCACCGCGTACCCGCTGACGCGCTCGGAATGGCCCCGGGTATACGGGTCTTTTTCATCAATCGTGGCGGCAATGGCTTTGACCAGCCCAACAAACATCTGTCTTTTTTCTTCGACCATTTGCTTGAGCTGCTCAATATTGGTCCGAATACGCTCCACCATGACGTTGAAGTGATCCGCCAGCTCTCCCAGCTCGTTGTTTGATTTGATCGTGACGCGCTGATCGAAGTTTCCGGCGGCGATCGAGCGAGTGGCGGCCGCCATGGCCGCCAGCGGGCCGCTGACACGCTGCGCGATGGTTATGGCCAACAGCAGCGATAGACCTATCGCCATGGCAATCCACTTGACGGCCTCCTCTTTCATTTCTCGTATCGAATAAAGCGCCGCCTCCTTTTCCGTCTGCACCACCACACCCCAGGCGATATCGGGAATCATAGTGACGCTGCCGATCATCTCTACCGGCTTGCCACGGCTGTAATCGAGAAAAGGTTTCGTAGAGGTAACCGATTTTTTCAGTCGCTGCAGCTCCTTGACCGCATCATGATCGGAAAAATCGACGTGACTGCGCATCAAGGTCTTGTCAGGGTGCGCAATGAGAGTGCCGTCGGTGTTGACAATGTACGCGGTCTGGCGAGAAACGCTGCTTTCTTGGACGAATCGCACAATCGGCTCAAAGCTGATCACCGACGAGACCACGCCGACGACCTTCTTATTCTGCATGATGGATTTGGAAAGCACAGTGACCACTTGATCAATTTCATCAACGTAGTACGGCTTGCTCACAATAAAGTAGCTGTCGGCCAGCCCTTTGCGAAAAGCATCATCCAATACCGCTTGCGTCCTATCGCCGGCAAATTCGTACCCGGTGCGCACGCCTTTGCCTTCGCTATTGACGATGCGTAGGAAAATGAAGTTTTCGTTGCTCTTGACTTGCTCCTCCAGCAGTCGCCGCACACTGCCAATTTTCTCGTTATCCAGTGAGTAATCGGAGAGCTCGATCGTCCGTTTAATTAAATCCATTTGGTTGTAGCAACTCTCCAGGTAGGTCGAGATCTGCGCGGCGAGGTGCTTGGCGATGCTAAGCTGCAGCAGGCGCTGGTCGGTCGCCAGGCGTTGTTCGTTCGCCTGAATCAATTTCTTGTTGTTGAGAATGAGGGGGACGGTGGCAATCAATAGCATTCCGACCAGCAGGGAATACACCATACGCGTGCGTCTGCGTGTCTGTCCCATGCTTACTCTCCTTTAAGTTCTCTCTCCATCAAGGAGCGCAAGGCAAGGGAGGGCGACTTGCCTTCAAACAGTATCGAATACATTTGTTCCGTAATGGGCATCTCTACGCCGGCTCTTCCGGCCAGATTCAAAGTGGATTTGGTGGTGCGTACGCCTTCGGCGACCATACGCATCGGCCCGACAATTTCGGACAGCGCTTTCCCCTGTCCAAGCTGAACCCCAACGCTGCGGTTCCGGCTCAATTGGGCGGTACAGGTGAGCACCAAGTCGCCGAGCCCGGCCAAGCCGGCCATCGTCTCCGCTTTTCCGCCCAAGGCGGTGACCAGCCGGGTGATCTCCGTCAGGCCGCGTGTGATCAGGCCGGCCAGCGTGTTGGAGCCGAACCCCAAGCCGCGGACCACTCCGGCGGCGATGGCAATAACGTTTTTCACGGCGCCGCCAATCTCCACGCCGATGACGTCGCGATTGGTATAGGTCCGCAGATTGCGGCCATACAGTTCTCTTTGCAACATGTGCGACGTGGCGTCATCCTCGGAGGCCAGCACGATAGCTGTGGGATCGCCGGAAACTACCTCCAGCGCAAAGGCCGGCCCTGAGAGCACGGCGAGCGCCGGCGGCGGCGATCCCAGCACATCGCCGATAACCTGCGTCATGCGCATGAGCGAGTCATTTTCAATCCCTTTCGTGGCGCTAACGAACACCATGTCGCGTTTCAAATAAGGCTTCATAACCGTAAAAACCGCACGCACGGTGTGGGAGGGCATGACCGAAAGAACGATTTCAGCTTCATGCAGAACCGCTTCAGGCTCGCTGGAGACGAAGACCGATTCCGGTATAGGGCAACTCGGCAAGTACTCCGTATTCTCGCGTTGCCGACGAATGGTGGCGGCCAACTCCGGGCGTCGCACCCAAAGCCGCACCTGATGCTCCAGGCGATCCAGTATTATGGCCAGCGCCGTCCCCCAGCTTCCGGCGCCGATCACTGCAATTCTCTTCATAACGGTCTACTCATTCTAATGCCGAAAATGGCGAATGCCGGTAAACACCATGGCCAAATCAAGCTCATCGCAAGCCGCAATCACTTCTTGATCGCGTATGGAACCGCCGGGTTGAATTACGGCGGTAATACCGGCTTTGGCGGCCTCATCGATGCCGTCGCGAAACGGGAAAAAGGCGTCGGAGGCCAACACGCTGCCTTGCAGAGAACGCGGCGCTTTCTGCGCGCCTAGCCTTACGGAATCGACCCGGCTCATCTGGCCCGCGCCGATTCCAGCCGTACGATCGGAGAAAGCGTAAACGATGGCGTTGGATTTAACGTGCTTGACGACCTTCCACGCGAAGAGCAACGCTTTCACTTCCGCCGGCGCAGGTGTTCGCCGGGTCACGGTATTGAGATCACGTTCGGATAGAGCGTAGCGGTCGCGGTCCTGTATCAAGAACCCGCCGTTTACGCGGCGGTAGTCAAGCTCCATATCGCTTGAGGCGGCGGCGTCCGTACGGCATTGCAACACTCGCAAGTTCTTTTTGGTTCTGAATATTTCCAAAGCCGCCGGCGCGTAATCGGGCGCTATCAACGCTTCGACAAAAGTCTTGACGATTTCGTCGGCCAGCGTCTCATCCACCGTCCGATTAAAGGCCAAGACCGAGCCAAAGGCGGAAACCGGGTCGGTTTCGTGGGCCTTTATGTACGCTTCCCGCAAAGTATCGGCGACCGCGGCGCCGCAGGGATTATTGTGCTTAATAATGACGGCGGCCGGGTCGGCAAACTCCCCTACCAGATTCCACGCAGCATCCAGATCCAGAATGTTGTTGAAGGAGAGTTCCTTTCCTTGAAATACGTCCGAAAAAACCACGCCGGACGATCGGCCACCGATCTCCGCATAGAGCGCGGCCCGCTGGTGGGGATTCTCGCCATAACGCAAATCTTGCCGCTTGGTCAATGGAATGATTCGGTTATTGCCAAAGGGCGAAGGTTCTGTGCCGACTTCCATCGAGCGGTCCGACTTTACGCGGAGCCTTGACATATAATCGGCGATGGCGGCGTCGTAAGCGGCCGTATGCGCAAAAGCTTTTTGGGCCAGATACAATCGCAGCGTCGGACTGATTTCGCCGGCCTGTTCGTTGAGTTCCTTAAGGATCATCGGGTAATCGTCAGGGTCCACTACCACGGCCACGTAGGTATGATTCTTGGCGGCGGATCGAATCATGGCCGGCCCGCCGATATCGATCTGCTCTATCGCATCATCAACGGACACGTTGGGTTTGGCCACCGTTTCGCGAAACGGATATAAATTGACAACGACAAGGTCAATGGGTTGTATGCCGTGGGCCGCCAACTGTGCCATGTGGTCCAATTCGCGTCGCGCCAGTATACCGCCGTGCACGTGCGGATGGAGCGTTTTTATACGCCCGTCCAACATTTCAGGGAAGCCGGTAACTTGGTCGACGGGAAGAACGGCGACGTCGCCCTTCTGCAGAGCGGCCGCGGTGCCGCCCGTTGATATTATTTGTATGCCCATGGATGCCATAGGTCTCGCCAAATCCAAGAGACCACGCTTGTCCGATACGCTGATTAACGCTCGCTTGATGGCCGGCATTCTGCTCTCTCCTGCGGAGCGGACTCGAACACAAGACCTCAGATAGCCGACTACGGACTTCCTGTAACTGTTCACGGGGGTCAGGGGTCGGGGATCGGGCGATATTACTTGGATTTCTTTTCCAAAGACTTCCGCAATCCGTTAAGCATCCGCCCACCACCCAATCTCTAAATCACGATAATTCCTAACAGTCATTGGTACCACTGGGCCCTTGGCCCCTGATCCCTGACCCCCGATCTCCGTGAACAGTTACGACTTCCGTAGGTCTTTCATCGGATGTCTGAATTCCGGCGTCCGAATCGCCGTGTTTTCACCGATATGGGACGCACGACGCGTGCGTCCAGCCGCAGCCCTTCAAGCCGATACAACGCCGTCGCCTTTATGGCTTAGCCGCCACGTCAAAGAATGGCGTTCCGCGCATGTCGCCAAAGGACTGCCACCACAAATAAAGCCATACGTTCGCTACATCCGAAATCGTATGAGAATAGTATAGCGCAGCAATGCCGAAAGCCGGCGACCGATCGTCGGCATCGGCGAAGGCTCTCACTTTGCCGCGGTTGACATAAGTCCCCGCCAGCCGTTCACCGGCCAATCGTGAGCGCTCTGCGATTCCCATGAGAAATAACCTCAGGTCTCGTTTTTGAAACAAAGCGGCATCGTAGCCATAAAACACGGTCGGTAGCTTAGCTTTTTTCTTTTCCAGCAGAGCGAAAAACTCGTGATGAAGTTGCGTAGCCGTTGAAACCGCCTCGGCGTGTGGGGTCGGATCCTCCAAGTCGGCCATGAGCCGCGCCAATAGGCCGAATTCCGATACCAGATTATCAAAAGAGACGTTTTGCGATAGCCCTTGTTGAATGATCTGCACGCGCGCTTCAATTCGTTCAACCAGAGCTATTGATCCGGCGGTCGGCTGGGCCGTTACGAATTGGTTGGCCGCAGCGACCAGATGATCTCGTCGCTGGTCCAGTATTTTCTTGAAATGGGCCGGCATCAATTGAGACGCGCCGTAGGTCATGCTCCCATAAAAAGTCATCGGCGCCGCTACGGGATTAGCCCGCCCTTGAATGCCTAATAGGCTTATCCACATGATGAGGCCAAAGCCAAGTAAACGCTTTATACGCTCTTTCATTAAATATCTCCACTGAAAATACCTAGGAGCGCCAGCTTCCAGCCGGCCTCATCCGAGCCCGAGCACGGGTCCGCCGGCAGGATGCCGGCGCTCCCAGGAGTGCTGTTACTGTTTTCATTCGTCGTGGAGCCGCCAAATGGTCATTCGCAACTCCTCGAGGCGATACACTTCCACTCGGTGGTTATCCTGTACCTGACATTATTGTTTTCTCCGGAGGGGGTCCTGGATATATTGATAAAGGCGTGAATACACGGTGTTCCGCTTTCCCGCTTATACGCAGTTATAATTTTACAATATTTCACGGCGCTCTGCAGGAGAAATCTTCATAGGGAAAATGCATTCCCATGCCGGCGCCTACTTCGCTTTCCTGCTCGATGTGATTATTATCTATCAGAGTGCGCCAGACCCAGCTCGGTTCGGGGCTGGGTTTCAGCCAAGCTCTGTTACAGGTTCTGTACGGAATCCCCTCCGCTTTTCACGCACCCCACCGCTTTCCGAACTCTACCGTCTGAATTGCAGGGCCTTTGAAATAATATTTTTCATCGGCTGGTAAAATGGTGTATAATAGCGTTTCCTGCTGGTGCGAGGGGTAGGTAATCTCCGCCAATTTGTTGCCCTCTATCGTTAATTAACCTAATTCTACGGCAAAACCCATAGCCAGGCGAGGGAACAACATAACAATTTAATAGCAAAAAGTGAGAATGGCTTATGAGACGTGCGGTTACCATAGCGTTCTTAGTAATTGCTTTTATTAGCATATTTGCCTTGGGACGGATTTCGCGGTCAGATGGAGATCCAAGTGTGGCCAATAATCCTCCTACGGCTCGTCATCCTACGGGGTGCACCGAAGCGACTATGAAAGGCACTTGGGGGTTCTCTAGTCAGGGCACGCATTACGGCACTGACGAGATTCTGCGCTTCGCGGTAGTCGGCCTGATGACGTATGACGGCGAAGGGAAGATCCATGGCTCAGAAACCTTGAATTCCAGTCGGGAAGTTAGAGACAAACGAGACGATGGGAAAGAGGGAGAAGGCGCCGGACGCGGGATTGAACGGGTGATCCGCGAAAGGACATTTGCCGGAAATTATACGGTCAAGAGTAACTGTACAGGCTCGATCACTATTAATTATGATGGCGGCGACCCCAGCGTACGGGCTGACTGTGTGATCGTCAATGACGGGAAAGAGTGCCTTTTTATTGGGCGGGATGAAATATCCACCACCGGCGTGAGCAAGAAGCAATAGGCGAGTTAGCCATCCAGCGATGACTTTATCTTGCCGGCGCTACAACCCATCGATGTTTTCCCAGCCTCTACCTAACATATCTGACCAGCCTTTCCCGGGGGAAAGAGAGAAATCATGTCCAGTCATACACTTTTACAGGCTCACATCCAGTGGTAGTTTGCAGCGAACCAGGGTACCTTGGCCTGGGGCAGAAACGATATCCAGGTTGCCCTTCAACGCCGTCGCGCGGTTTTTAAGACTCTGCAAACCGTGCCCTTCATAACGGCCTCTGGTATCAAATCCGCATCCATCATCCCATATAATTAGATCCAGCGCGCCGCCTTTAACGAGGATGCCCACGCGCGCATGTTTGGCCTTGGAGTGCCGCGCTATATTCGTAATGGCTTCTTTAAAGATAAGCAGCACCTGACGTCGGCGGTCCGGTACCAAACCGATCCGCTCTATTTCATCATCCTCCGGCGCATTGAATTCCAGTTTGAGCCCTTCCGATTCCAGTAGATTATACGCGGCTTGCCGCATACGCTGAATCAGGTCGGTCAGCCGGTCTTTGCGCGGGTCCACCGCCCATACGATATCGCTCATGGAATCCCGCATCGAACGCGCCAATTCCGCCACTTCATCAAAGACCGTGGCGACGGCGGGTGTGACTTCGCGTTTGGCCACTTCACACAAAATCGCTACTTGGGACAAACCTGAGCCGATTTCGTCATGCAAGTCCGTCGCGATTTGCTGGCGAACTCTTTCCATAGCTACAATCCGCTTTACGCGGACCCGGTAAGACCCGTTCAGGAAAGCCACCAGGGCCAGGCCTGCTAGAGTAAGCACCCACCACTCTTTCCATATCGGAGGTTGGACCTGGAAAGATACCACCGCCGGTTCTTCACTGATCTCGCCGTCGGCAGCGACCGCACGCACGAGAAAGCGGTATGACCCTGGCGCAAGGCCGCGATAGTTCGCCCAACGTAGCTCGCCGGGCGGTCTCCAGTCCCCATCCGCTCCTTCCAGCTTAGTTTGGTAGCGGAGCTTGCCCTCTCGCCTGAAGCTCACTCCGACATACTGTATCTGTATATTGTGATTCGCATTGGGAAGCGTAAGATCAGTAATCTGTCGCGCTCCCGTCTCCGGCAGTGGCAATTCTCTGTTGGCCACTTGAATACGGCTGATATAGATGGGAGGTTGGCTTTCCCGCCGTTCTTTGCGCGGGGCATACACGAACAACCCGTCAGTCGTAGCGACCCATAGGCTGCCTCTTCGATCTTTCAAACAATGATTGACTTTTAAATTAGCCAGCTTGCTCTTGATGCTGAGGTGATATATGGTTGTGGAGATCGGGTCAATTTGCTCGAGCCCGTTGTCGGTTCCCAGAAAGATTTGACCGAGATCATCTTCAGCGATGGCCCGAACCGCATGGTTGCCCAGACCATTCTGGATCGAGTAGTTCACAAACTTAGGGTACTCGCTATTCGGTTCATTCGTCATTGAAACACCCTTATCACCGTGCGATATCCACAGCCAACCGCGGCGGTCCTGATAAATGCTTCGCCCGGGCGCCTCAGGCCGCTCAGCGGAAGAAGGCAGTCGGATGAGCTTTCCGTTTACCAGTCTCCACAGGCCATCGTAGGTGTTGAGCCAAACCATGCCGGAGCGATCGCAAAAACCTCCGATAATCCCGGCGACCGAAGCGCGTTTCGGGAGCGCCATGGCGTCAAAGAATGGCCGATTTTTTCGATCAGGGTCGAAGCGGTATAGGGTCTTGTCGTTGGAGATGATCCATATTTTTCCCGAGGGATTCTCAAAGATTCCAGGCCCGTCAATTATGGCGCTCTCTGAGATTCCGTCGGCGGCGGTGAACTTATCGCCGTCTATGAATTGGAGTCTTGGACCCCGGAAACGGAAAAGGCCATTATCCGTTCCAACCCACCAATTTCCTCGGCGATCTTGGAATATTCGTTTGCGGATATTGGTCATTGAGGGACCTTGCGACCCCGGGATGGGCATGGCTCTGCCGCCGGAAATCTCCACGACCCCCTTGCTCGCAGTGCTGGCATAAAACCGTCCTTCACGGTCTTCAAGAACACAGGTCACGTTTTGATCGGGAAGTCCCTTGACTTCCGCTACCCCAACGATCACATCTCCGGCGATACGTGTGGCGCCGCCGCCGCCGGTGCCAAGCCATAGGTTGCCTTCTCGATCCTCGCACAGAGCCAGGACGGGAATATCGCGAATACCTTGTTTTGATTTATAGACCGTCTGACGGCCGGCCTTGTACATGATCAGACCTTTGGCGCCAATCCACAACGCTCCATAGGGGCTTGCGGTGATGGAGTAGATTAATTGATCGGGAGCCAGTGACAAAGGCAGCTTTTTCCACTGGCCACGAGACCAATCACCGGTTGGCGCCAACAACTCATAGACGCCCCGACGATTGGCCGCGAACAATCGTCCTTCGCGATCTTGCGCGAGGCCGATAATCTCATCTTGTCCTACTTCGTCCCCAGCGCCCAGCCTGACGGGCTGGCGCTGAGTCATGAGCATTACCTCCTTATC
The DNA here is from genome assembly GCA_016179055.1 of Acidobacteriota bacterium. Taxonomy (GTDB): domain Bacteria; phylum Acidobacteriota; class UBA6911; order JACOSC01; family JACOSC01; genus JACOSC01. The sequence continues at coordinate 5,961 of JACOSC010000061.1, read as the reverse complement.
CATAGCCAACCAGACTTGGCCTTGTCTGTCCGCCAGCGCGGTCATCGTGGTTCCTTTGTTTTTAGCCGGCAGGACCATTTCGAAGCGCAGTTCATTGTTGGGTGTGGCTTTACTGGGAGTGTCTATAGAGCGGAAGACCCCCGCTTCGGTCATGCACCAATGCTTATTGGCCTTGTCAAAGACGATGGCGCGAACTTGATTGGATTCTGTGGATTCCCCAATGGAGTAACTAATGAATTTTTTTTGCTCCTTAGCCGCGGACCGATCTTGCAACATCAGCGGCGCCCCGCCCGCGTCGTCCACCAACCGTGCGATACCGCCTCCGTAAGTGCCCACCCACAGATGACCCTGTTGGTCTTCGGCGACTGAGGTCATCTTCAAATTTTTTAGTCCGTCCGGTATGCCGTAGCTAGTGAAATTATAACCGTCGAAGCGGCTGAGGCCGTCCCTAGTTCCGAGCCATATGTAGCCCTTCTTGTCTTGATGGATGAAGGCCACTTCGCCATGAATTAGTCCATGTCGCACATCGTAATGGCGCACCTCCAGCCTTTGTGTCCAGAGCGCGGACGTTTCAAGCAGACAGGCGACGATCACATACAGCGTAACTGTGAGATTTCGTTGGCTAATCATTCAGCGTGCTGAACCCATGCCCTTATACCTAAGGTAACAGTCGTTATTTTTTTGTTAGTCGCTATCGGCTTTCTCAACCGGGGGAAATATGAGTCAAGAAAAAGCCGCGCGTGGGGCCATGATGCCGGAATGATTTCGGCATACGTACGACCAGGCTTTCGTCGGCATGCCGGCGCCGACCGCGAACTGGCCTTCCACCCGCAAAACATAACGGCTATAACATAAAATGGTAACTGCTTAGCCACGCCTTCGATCAAGCCTCCGGGTTTCCGCGCGATTCCAGTTTTCAAATTTCGTAATTGTTCAACCACCCACGTATTAGGCTACCCAGCCGATACGGAACCGCCGCCATGGGCTGAGCAGTTACATAAAATGAATATATCTTTCGCGCGATGGGTAGTCAACCACATTCTGACGAGTGTTGTCACTCTATTATAGCGAGGAGCCGCCATAGACTAAGGTCATATTGCGGAATCGTCAATCAAGCGATCAAGGCGGTGCGGAAGCCTAGTGCCGGACCGTCGGCTATTCGCAGTACAATCGCATCTTGGGTTTCAATCCGGGGGAGCAGCAGGAATTTGTTGCCGCTCATGAAGGAGTGATCGGCTACCGATGTCGCGCGGGTATCTAAGGTACTTCACATGAAATCGCCTAGCGTGAGGCCCAGCTTGGAGCTCAAAGGCTTTTAAGGCCCATAGGGGATGGGCCTTGGTATGCGGAAGGATCCTAGGGACAAGCGCACCTTACCGGTCCTTCACGCTAGGCGCTTATAAACGACGGAGCGACTAGATCGCATGGGGGGTTACCGTCGTCTTAGGGGTACACTCTAATCTTGTTCTGCTCCTCATAATGCGGTCCTGCGCATAATTTGCCACTCCTCGCAGAGGTGACTCAACATTTCTACCGCTCTACCGCTTTTGGAGAAAACTCAAGTTTATTATTGGCGGCGGCGTCTCGACGATCGAGTGGTCGATGGCGGTGCGCTGGGGAATGATTTGAGTAGCTCTAAAATCTCTTGTGTAACCTTGTCGAGTTCCTTCCCTTCGTAGGCATTAATATTTTCGGCAATATTTGGGAGAGTTTTAATTTTATGCCCCTCGATTTTGAATTTTCCGGACTCACCTCCAACCACCGTATAACGGCGGCCTTTGTCGTAATTGGGCAGATCGGTTCTGTTGTCGATTTTGAGGAAAAGGATATAGTTTTCTCCCGATTGCATTAAAGGGTCCGCTAGAACAACAATTTCAAGGTCTTCGATTTTTCCGCCAAATTGGGATACAACGACCCTTTCTATGGGTTCACCTTTGGGTCCTTTCAGAATGCTTTGGACTGAAATCCATAAATCGGTTTCCATCGAGTCAGACACATCTGAATTTAGGTATCTGCTACTTAAGATCGACTCCACAGTTCCTTGTATAATCAAATCGGCCCTTTGTGCAAGTTCGCTGAGATTAGTCGGTACATCCACCATGTCCACAAAAGCTATCGCTTTACCTTTTGGATGGAACTTCCCAGCGTCTTCCCGCTTCACTCTGTTGTTTTGGGCGAGACCAAGATTCATACCAAGAAAAAGGAACGCGAGGATTATTACTAGCCACTTATTCATGGTACGTCCTCCTTTGAAGACGATTATCACTGGAATTTCTTTTGTTAAAGGCACCCTACGCCAGAACATTGCAGATCGGAATAGCATGGACAGTCGCTATCTGTGATACGTTGCGGATAAGCTGAGAGCATGGGGGCACTATCACAAGGGATGCGAGGTCCCGTTAAACCGCAGCCGAAAAATAACCCGCAAAGTGAACATCGGTACATAATGCTCTGAATGGCATCACAGGGATCCCCTTTTACACGGGCTACATCAAACAGTCCCGATAAGGCGTGACCGAATTCGTGTGCCTCTATGTTTGCGGCTGCAGTTGTTGCATCGTAACCGTATTGCTGAGCGCGTAATAGAACCAACGGTGAATTAATTTCAACTCGTGCCTGAAGTATTACGGAATCATCCAGGCATCGAAATCCGCAAACGCTCAGCCTACAAGCACAAATTCCAGCGAGTTGGGAAAAAAGCGTCGTGGCACCAATCATATCTTCAGGTAAACCGGTGTTATCAAGCTCTTCAGGTAAACCGGTGTTATCAAGCATGTAAATATCTGCATATGGACCTACCGTGGTGAGGCTTATGTTGTTTTGCACTGCAACGTTCCAGTTCGCTGCTGCAATAACTGCGCCACCGGCTGGCAGTGAAGTAACATCAAATATTTCCACCGGCGAATAAATCCAACGACCAGATGGAAGCGTTTGTGGGCATTGGGCTCGTACGGTATCTATGGTCAACAACGAAAACACCAAAATTAGAAAAAGAATATTGGTTTTCACCATTCTACCCCCCCTTCCCTATTTCAACCATTGGGATTTCTGCCTGTTTGGTTCCGGCTCGATCGGGTTAGGTGTCGGGAGTTCTAGGCTCTCGATTTTGCTAACGAACTCTTGCTCTGGGACATCCGTCGGATACCCATTGGCTTTTAATAGAGCATTCCATCCGTTATCCAGCTTATCATTCGCGGACTTGTGTTTTTGGTAGACTCTTCCGTTATCGAGATGAAACCGGCCTATACTCTGGGCTACGACCCATGCCTTTCCATCATTAGGTCGAAGAATAAGGATATACTCGTCTCCTATCTCAAATGCAGGATTACGTTGGTTAACGGCGACTATGCCATCGATGGGGCCGCCTATCTGAGAAACAGTAATGGTTCTGGGGTTAGTTCCCAGGGTATCTTTGTAAACCTCTTTAATCTCGATGTCGGAGTACGTGAATGGCCACTCATTTGCTGCCCCTTTTCGCTCGATCCTGGATTGAGTTTTGAGAACTTTTCCTTTAATAATCAGCGGCGAATTCTTTACAAGTGCAGAAAAGTCCTCCAGGTCCGCCCAAGTTTCTGTTATTGTACCGCCGATCTTCGGCCCGTCGTAGTTCTGCGATGTTCGACTTTGTCCATGTACGGTGAGCCCAATGGTGAGAATTGAGGCTAAGGTTATTAGGCTTGCCTTTCTCATAGGTTCTTCCATTTAAGTAATTCCAAAATTATTGATACAAGAAGTTTATCGCGTTTACATCTAGCCCTGTTGGTCCTGTTATGCAGGGTGGATCGGTCATAAAGCCATACATGGCCGTCGTACAGAGGCAGCCAGGATTATTTGAGTCATTTAGAGATAAGGAATGCCCGAACTCATGCGCGGCTAACCACTGAAGGAATTGATCTGATCTTGCGGGAGCTAGATCGTCATTGATCGTGGTGCGACACCCTGTATACCAACTATCAGGTAACGTCCAATTACAAAGGGTTACGCCGTCATTGGCACCCGGTCCTAAACGTGCGTTATCCCACAAAATTTGTGGAGGGTAGGCCTCATAGAACTGTAAGTGACTTTGGACGGCGCTCCAATTGTTTCCAGCGTTGGCCCAAGCTTGCCTATAGCGAGGCCACGAAAGTCCGTCAAAGTATTCACCCGTACTCACATATATAGTCCCATAACCTGGGGACCACAGAACACACAAGCCGGTCTCACTAGTCTGGCATATGGGGCACTGTGCCAAGATAGGAACTGCGTTGGCAAAAATCATCAGAAGTGCCATTAGACCAAGAAATTTTACCATAAACAAAGGTCTTTGGGTTATTTTTTTGAGCGTAGGTTACCTCCTAAAGTAGCTGACAAGATGAATTTGTGCTGAATCGGGTAAAATATTTTCAGGGGATGCCATTCGGGCCTTTATTCATACAGGCATCTCATGATTTTAAAACCCCTTCAACTTTTGAGATTTTTGCCTGTTTGGTTCTAGCTAGACCGGATTACGGATACACTTTTATGATGCTTAAATGATGAAAATTGCCGAGCGATGCTCGGGCTATATCTTTGCCCGATCATTCTAAATGACCGCAGGGCCCCTCTCTCCCTCTTAGCTACCCCTCAGGTCAACTCAAGACGAGCGGACAGGGCCCTTGCGATCGTTATCCCAGGCCATTTATCAAAGCTCATGGCCAGCCATGCTTAGGAACAGCTACCCACGTTTCGATTTTCACAACATCTCAAAAAGAACCCCCTTCCCAACGGTCCTCTCTTCCGTTGAGACGGAATTCCTTCTAGATCCTGAGGCGTTGTTCTTAGCGACCTCAGTAATAGATGCTATCTTAACGGAGCAAAATCCTCAACCTACATAAAGATGTAGGTACATTATTTTTTTGCACAGATCATGAGACTTTGACATTTTATGAAGAATCTAGCTGAGAATCCCGCTGCGCAGGGCTTTGAGCACGGCTTCCGATTTGGAGTGCACGTGAAGCTTTTCATAAATATTGCGGATGTGAAACCGCATGGTGTCCAAGCTCACCGGTAAAGCGTCCGCCGCGGTCTTATAACTATGACCGTCTGCCAACAGCTTTAAAACCTGCAACTCGCGCGGCGACAATTTGTGGGCTTCGTTCCTTGGCGGCGCAACTTTCTGAAACATCGTAACCACTTTGCGAGCGATCTCCGGGGACATAGGGGCCCCGCCACGACAAAGCTCCCGTATGGCATCTAGTAGCTTCATGGGTGGTGTATCTTTAAGCAGATAACCGGAGGCGCCGGCGCATATGGCCTCGAATACATAATCGTTGTCGCCATAAACGGTGAGCATCAATATTTGCAGGGATGGGTTTTGCGCCTTTAACCGATGCACTCCTTCGATACCCGACATTCCCGGCAGTTTGATATCCATGAGAACCACATCGGGGGGGTCGATCTGCAACTTAATTAAAGCCTCTTCCATTGAGCCGAACCGACCGAGGGTCCGGTATCCGGGCGTCCCGCTGATCAACGCGGCCAATCCCTCACGAGTCCGTTTTTGGTCTTCGACAATGGATACGCTAATGTCCGCCGGCATATTTATCTCCCTGAAAATACCTGGTAGCGCCGGCTTCCCTGCCGGCGAGTCCCGTCGCAGACCGCGTCCACCCCTGCCCCGATGGTAGTCGGGACGCTCCCAGGGGTATCGTTGCTATTTTCATAGCTCGTCGTACCCCACCAAAGGGGTATGGAGTACTCCCATGATAGTACGGTGCAGTTTACTCCACTCCTGTGAGCTTAGCAAGTGCCAACCCTGTCAACTCATTTAAGAATGTTACCGAAAGAAAAGTCAAGTGGCAATTTAGTAGTAGTAGTTTTTCTTTCTTTTGGCAGGGCTGTGGAAATGTGGAAAACTCCACCCGCCTATACGGTGCCCGCCTGATGGCCCCACTTCGCTGGCGGGTCGCGACCACTGGTCTAAGTCCATCTCCGCAGCCGAGT
>JACOSC010000060.1 GCA_016179055.1 Acidobacteriota bacterium | reverse complement strand
GGAGCGACCTGTCCGGGCGCGTTCGCCGACGAAATCGACCTTACACAGGCCGCCCCTACGGGGCTTGTTCGAACTCACGCATGGATTCTTGCTATAAACAGGCCGCTCCTACGGAGCTAAAGGCATTGGCTGAGTAGTTACGAAAAATAAATAATTTCGTAACGAAAGTCTTGGGTAAGTCATATCCTCTACACGAAAGGGTCGGATAGGAAAATTATTGAAAATTGCAATTGACCTAGACCACAATAATTGATACGATTGTTTCCTTGGCTACGAGCAAATTCACATCTATTTGGACAATAGCCTCTTAATAAACATTAAACCATAAGGGAGAAACCATGCTATCAAAACAATTCAAGCATGTTGCAGTTTTGGCATTCGTTCTCATCTTAGCACTTGACTTGACTCAAATTGAAGCGGCGCCGGAAGGAAAAATAAAATCAAAGATCCTCAGTGACCTTCAGGCCAAAGGCACGGTCACGTTCTTTGTTGTAATGAAGGAAAAAGCCAACTCTGAAATGGCCTCAGGCATAACCGATTGGGATAGGCGTGGAGAGATTGTGATAAGCCTTCTTAAAGGCGTGGCCAATCGTACGCAGCGGCCAATTTTCGAAATCATTTCTCGAGCCGGTGCTGAAGCCACCTCCTATTGGATTGTCAATACCGTAAAAGTAACGACAAAGGATTTACGACTGATTGAAGAATTGGCGGGTCATACGGATGTGGAGTACTTGAAAGCCGATGAGTTGTTACAGATCCCAGATCCCATTTCTGGTTCTGCAGAACCTAAAATCCAGGGCATCGAATGGGGGATCTCCAAGATCCGAGCCCCTGAGGTCTGGCAACAATTCAACATAAGAGGAGAAGGAATCGTAGTAGCCAACATAGATACGGGTGTTAAGTACGATCATCCAGCTCTCGTGCGTCAGTACCGAGGGAATCTCGGCGGTGGCAGGTTCGATCATAACTATAACTGGTTCGATCCATCGCGTATATGCTCTCCAGGAACCCCCTGCGACAACAACGGACACGGGTCGCACACCATGGGGACAATTGTTGGGGATGACGGCGACCCTGGCCCAAACCAAATTGGCGTGGCGCCTCGCGCTAAATGGATTGCGGTGAAGGGTTGCGAATCCATCTCTTGCTCGACCAGTGCTTTACTTTCCTCAGGCCAGTGGGTGCTGGAACCTACGGATCTCAATGGTCAGAATCCACGACGCGATCTGCGCCCTCATGTGGTAAATAACTCATGGGGAAGCGGGAGTGGAAGCGACCCCTTTTATCGGGAGCTCGTCGTAAATTGGCGCAATGCTGGAATCTTTCCGGCGTTTGCCAACGGTAATCCAGGCTCAGCCTGCGGCCGGGTCGGCGTACCAGGCGCCTATCCGGAGTCATTTGGCGTTGGCGCCACGGATAGCAACGATAACATTGCTGGATTTAGCGCGCGCGGACCAGCCGCCGCTTTCGGCAATATCGTCAAGCCACAAGCTTCAGCTCCCGGGGTCAACGTGCGTTCAGCATGGAATAACGGAAACTACAACACGGAAAGCGGTACTTCGATGGCCACGCCACATGTGGCAGGAACAGTAGCGCTCATGTGGTCCTCAAACCCAGCAATTGTTGGCGATATTTCTACTACGTCGGAGATCTTGCAGACCACCGCGCGATTTCGCTCAAGCACACAGTGCGGCGCGGCCGGGCCGCCAAATAATGTATACGGTTGGGGAATAATCGATGCGCTGGGCGCTGTGCAAGAGGTCGTACGCGGCGGTACTCTGCAAGGACGGGTGACAGATGCTTCAAGCGCAACGCCGGTGGCCGGCGCTCAAATTCAGGCCGTGGGCCCGGTAACCCGTGCAACCCAGTCTGATGCTAACGGGAATTATCGAGTAAGGTTGATCGCCGGCGGCTATACTGTGACGGCCGACAGCTTCGGCTACAGGCCTCAGACTGTAACCGGAATCCAGATTAGAGAAAATCAAACTACGACTCAAAACTTCTCTCTACCGTCTTTGCCGCGTTACTTGATCCGGGGATCTGTATGGTCAAGCGCCGACGGGCAACCAATAGCCGGCGCAGAAGTGAAAATCCTAACTACCCCGATTTCTCCGGCAAGATCCGACACCGAAGGAAATTATGAGTTCCGAAATGTCCCAGAAGGAACGTATGATATTCAAGCGGGAATTGGTCGCTGCATAGCAACACTTACACAAAGAGTAACAATCAGCACAGATGTGGAAGTAAACTTCCCCCTGGATTCCAGAGATGCTTTTGGTTATGCCTGTGATGATAACATACCCTTTGCGTGGGTAGACGCTGAGAATCTCCTGTTGCTTTTCGGCGACAGCAGCTCGATAAGAGTAAACCTGCCTTTCACATTCTCTTTTTACGGGGAAGGTTATGACTCCGTTTTTGTCTCCACAAATGGCTTCGTAAATTTTTTGGAGAACCGGACCTATCGCGCCAACAACTGTATTCCAAATCCGGATCCGCCAAACGCAGCTATTTATGCGCACTGGGATAGTTGGAATGTCTTCCCCTTCGTATCAGGCGTCTTCACCAAGTCGGAAGGCGAAGCGCCTAATCGGCGTTTCATCATTGAATGGCGTAATGTGACCAAGCGTCTGTTTATCGATGCTGGAACTTTTGAGATAATCCTGGATGAAGCGTCAGGATCCATCACGTTGCAATACAATCAGGCTCGCGGCGTTGGCGATGGCTCGAGCGCCACTATCGGGATTGAGAATCAAGATGGCCGGATAGGATTCCAGTACTCTTGCAACGAACCCGTTGTCAGCGTGGGCAAGGCCATTAAATACTTCTTGGCTGAATAACCTGTTGTCCAAGCCGACTGAGGTCTCGTGCAGCAGCCTCGTCGCAGGCCGGCAGACAAGTTGTTGGCGGCCAAAATGTGATCGAAGACCCTGCACCGCCGCGGCATGCTCTGGGACGTCCGTCCTACCCATTCCTGTGATTCAGGCACTACGCTTTTTTCCAGACTACGCTGGAAAAAAGAGTTTCTTCTCACGGAGAACAGCGAGCCTTATAATTCTGTCCAGGCAATAGGGAGAACTCCGTTCCCACTTTGAGACTCCGGCGCTTGTCCTCTAAATTGTTTGTAACTGTTCAGGGCGGTCGCCGGCCGGTCCCCGAAGAGGACCGGGCCTGAAGTTTGGATATTTGTCGCAGCCTCGCGACGCTCCGCCGTAGCCCGAAGCTTGTTCTCATAGCTCTGAAAGAGCGCCCTATAATAGCCAGGGGCAGAGTCCCGCTACTGCGGGATCGCCCCTGGTATGAAAGACTATAGAAGTTATAAGCCCTGAAAGGGCGCGCTACCCATCGGCGAAACTACCGACCTCCAACCCAGACCTAACGCTCATGCAACCCGACCCCGTTTTTCCAGCACAAGACGCGTAGCCCATACTGAAACGAGTGGCGTCGGTACTCTACGCGGGCGTCGTAATGGACATCGATGCGCAACTTCGGTATGGCAGCTCAAGGAGCGCACACGCAGCAGGTCCCATAATTACTTTTATCGGTACAGGACCCGGTATCCGCGGTAACCGTACAGGGAGATACGGCGGCAACCGCGACTCTCCAACCGACACAGAGTTTGGAACACGGCGTAGCAGAAGCCACAGAACCCGATTGACAAACAGCTACGGTATTAATAGGAGGTCCGGGCGGTCCGGGCGGACCCGACGGTCCCGGCGGCCCCGGCGGTCCGGGCCATCCGGGCGGTCCGGGTGGCCCCGGCTCCCCGGGCGGCCCGGGAGGTCCCTGCTGCACAGAGGACTGGGCATTCAAGAACGTAAGCCTATCCTTAATAGGAGCGACTTTTTCCTGATCACTCCCTTCTGGACGGCCCGGCCCATCGGACGATTTATTTATAAACTGCCTGCCGATCTCCGTTGGGCTTAAGCGCGCTCCCGAAATATTTATCTTGTCCTTCCTGGACACCGAGGCCCAATCGAAAATGCCCAAATTTCTGGAGCCTGTTAGCCTTGCCGCAAGCGTCCTATCCGAGAAGGCTTCCCATAGGCTATCATCGAGCCCTATCGCCTCTGCGAGCTTCACACGCTCCGTACCGGCGGCAGGTTTTGCAGAGGATTGGGCAATTCCAACCAATCGGAGCCCCAACATTACTATCAGAAGCACCCAAAGCTTCCCATTAAGAGGAGCGAATAAGTGAAGACGTCTTGTACGCATAATTCTTGTTCTCCCTTTGAAGTCCACTTCTCGTTTTGCGAGCCAATGAAACTGTTCGATAAGCCCTAATGTTATGGGCGATTGGCTTCGCTGCGCGAGTGATATAGGCGTTTCCCATCTGTCTTTACAGTGACTGCCCCGTGTTTTGCCGTTTCATAGACCGCGCTGTGGCGCGCCGTGAAGCGGGACATGACCTCGCCGCTCGGATGGCCGAAAGGATTGTCCGCGCCGGCGGACACGATCACCAAAGTCGGGTCAACGCAGGCGACGAAGGGGTCGGTGCTGGACGTACGACTCCCGTGGTGCGGCGCTTTTAATACATCGGCGCGCAAAGCGACGCAGTCCAAATCACTCAGCTCCGACTCCACTCGCTTCTCAATATCGCCGGTCAAAAGCAACGACACCTCGCCGTATTGTAAACGCAACGTCAATGAATCGTTATTGGACACATGATCGGGCCGTTCGCGTTCATCTGGATTCAGCACCGCCACCGCTACGCCGTCCACCACCAGTCGATCGCCACGTCGCAGGTAATGCACCGGAACGCCGCGCCGGCCCGCCTTTTGCAGTAGACGGCTATATTCCGGTTCCGCGTGCGGGTTACGTCCATCCAACAGCGCGCCGACCGAAAAGTGATCAAGGATGAAGGGCAGCCCTCCGATGTGGTCGTGATGGGCATGAGTAAGCGCCACAAAATCTAACGAGCGAAGGCCTCGTTGCCAAAGATAGGGCGCCACAACTTGCTCGCCGATATCGAAGCCTCCACCCAGCTCCTTCTCCGGATCGTCGACGTCGCGTGCGGTGTCGCCCGGCTTGGTAAAGCCACCCCCATCCACCAACATAGTCTTGCCGCCGGGAAACTGGACAAACAGGGCATCGCCCTGCCCAACATCGAGCGCCGTCAGCTCCAATACACCCGGAGCGGCCGGCGGCGCAAAGGGATGCACAACCAAGCAAAGCAGAAAAGCTATAAATGTGCCGATTGCGCCTCGTCGCCACCGGCCGCGTGTCAGAGCAGCCGCGGCCATGAGCGATATCAAGAACCCCAAGGTCACCCATTGCGGCGGCGTCGGAACGCGGTACTCGGCAAAGCGCCATTGGGAACCGGTCGTCACACAGTACAGAGTCAGACTGACCAGTGCCTTTACCGCCCAACTCGCGGCCGCCGTTACCTGGACGGATATGGCGGTGAGCGGCAGCATCAACACGGCCACAAACAGAAGCACGGTGGTCAGCGGCACTACAGCCAGATTAATCAGCGGGGAGATCAGCGACACGCGGTGAAAATAATTCACCATTAGAACCAACATCACGCTCTGTATCGCCACGGACATCACGACCAGGCTCCCGACACTTCCAACTAACCAGGCCAGCCCTCGTAAGACCCACAGCCAGACCCTGCGCGAGGCGCCGAAGAAACGTCCCTCCCAACGCTCGACCCATAGCTCGGCCCAAAAGCGCGTGCGTCGCATACGACGATCCGGCCCCGATCGCGTCACCGATACCGTATCGGAGAAGACGGAGGCGAGCCCGCGGCTATAGGGCAATATGAGAAACTCTACCAGCGGGATACCGACCAAACCTATGGTCAGCACCGCGGCGAAGGTTAGCTGAAACCCGATATCCCAAAGCCAGGCCGGGTTAAGCACTAATAAAGACACGGCGGACATGCACGTGGTGTTGAGAAAATGACGTTCGCGGTAAATAAGATTGCCGATCAAACAGGCGCTGACCATGACCGTCGCCCGCACGATGGAGGGCCGCGCGCCGGCCAATAGCGTGTAGAACAACAGCACGAGCAGTATGATGGCCACTTGTATTCCGGCCGAGAGCCGCGCCCAACGCAACAAAGCTGCGAGAACATAGGCCAGGGCGACGACGTGCAGTCCGGAGATGACCAGCACATGGTAGGTTCCCGTTCGTTTGAAATCTTCCTCAATTTGGGGCGCCAGACTCGTGCGCTCGCCGATGACTAGGGCGATCACGATGGCCGCCGCCTGACCGTAGGCGCCACCCTGACCATCCGGTCCAAGCGTGGACTCAAAACGCTGAATCATCCATCGCCTTGCCTTCTGGACAACCGGCATCATTCCCATCGACGAGGCTCCGGCGAGCTTCTCAATTAGCCGCGGACTCTTCGCCGAGGCTATGGCATCAATATCATTGTCCCGTAGATAGCCGGCGAAATCAAAAGCGCCGGGGTCCTGAAAGTTGCGCGGCTGTCGCAACCGCACCAACGCTCGTACGCGGTCACCATAGTGCAGGCCCTGCGGAAAGAAATCCTCCGGCACATTTTGGCTGGAATATACCGACACTCGTGCCGTGCCGCACGCCGGGAGCGTTTGTCGACGATGGCCGATTTGTTCGATTCCAAGATAAAAAACGACTTTGTCGGAATGGCGCTCCAGGTCCGATTCCAAACGACCCCTGACCTCGACAGGACCATCGCTCTCGATAAACCCTCTCTGAAAATAGCGACGAATGTGGTGGGCCGGTTGCAGCTCGGCGCGAAAAAGCATCCAGACGAGCCCGAACAATCCGACGGCGGTCAGAGCCAGAATCAGCGCGAGAAAATGCTTACGCAGAAAACTGGCCACCAGTGCGGCGCTCACGACCAAGCTCACACTCACAAACCATATCCAGATTGGAACACGGTTGGCGGTCTCGGCCAATGCAATGCCGCCGGCAAACAAAGCGCCGATATAGAGGAATGGGCTTCTTTGAAAGCCAACGTCGGATTTCCACAGCGAAGGTCGCGCCAGGCTCATAACAAGAAAAGACTCAGCGTCGGAAGCTGAAAATACTCATGAATCTTTTTGCTCATGTACGTATTCAACACGAGCGCGTAAGTGTCTTTCGGTAGATTTTTTTTGTAAACTTTTAAATCGCGTTTGGCGTCTTTCTGCCAGGCTACGCGAGTTTCCTCAGGGACATCGGATTGGACGGCCTGCAAGATCAGCTTATCCAATACGGCCAAATCTCGTTCAAAGCTCTCATAGGGAATGGTCTGAAGCTGCTGGTCTTTCAGCTCGGCCAGCATTTCATGCAGCCGGCTTGACACTCGCGTAAAGGCTTCGATCGTTTGGGACACTCCTTCCGCTTTTGCCTTTTCCAGACGCTCCCCGAGACGCTGAATCGTGATGGTGAGATAATGGATGACTTTTTCGCGATCCGCTTCCGTGGCGCCCTCCGTGGCGCGGCTCGATTCGGCGCCGGAAGTTTCCGCGCCAGGAGCGGCGCCTACGTAAGCTTCTTTGTGCCGGGCGTAGGTCTCCATCACGGCCTGATGGCAGAAGGAAAGCGTATTCACGAGGCGATGTTTAACCGGACGAGCGTCAAAGTGATCAAACGCTAAATCAATGGCACGGATCACCACGTTCAAAGGTACGCCGGCCTCCTGCCAAACGCCAATCAAACTCCAATCCAACGGTGATATCGTCAAATGTTTACCGCGTCGGCGGACAAAGTGATCTTCAATTTCCGTATAATAGTTGAAATAATTGAGCGCAGGCATACGCCAAACGGCCTTTAGATGGTTATTCCATTACAACTGCCACGGGTTCATAGCTCGTTGGGAATTGACCTCGTCAACCCGAGCGCAGCCGCTGGGCCGGCGCACTCCGCATCAGAAATCTCATCGCCGGCCCAAAGCATCAGGCAACCCGGCTTACACAAATTTCCTGTAGCATTCGCTAGGTTATTGTATGAAACCGCGCGAACACTAAACGCAAACCGTCGAGGATGAGCGTTTCCTCAACAAATTGAATTTGCGGACAACCCTGCCGAATTAACGGCGCCAAGCCGCCGGTCCCCACCACGGTGGCCTCCCCTAGCTCCGCCTTCATGCGCGCCAAAATGCCTTCGACCAAACCCAAGTAGCCAAAATATAGACCCGATTGCATGCTCTCGACCGTCGTGGCGCCAATCACGCGGCCTGGCGCTTTGATCTCGACGCGGGGCAATTTAGCCGTTCGGAGAAATAAGGCTTCGGCGGAGATCATGATTCCGGGAGCGATGACACCGCCAAGATATTCGCCGGCCTTGGAAATGGCGTCAAAAGTCGTCGCTGTGCCAAAGTCGGCGACGATAGTGGGCCCGCCAAACTTTTCAAAGGCGGCGATGGCATTGACAATTCGGTCGGCGCCGACGTCATGCGGCGGATTGTACAAGATCGGCATGCCCAGATCCATCATGGGGTCGATGAACAACGGATCGATATGGAGATATTGCATGGCCATGTCGCGCAGCGTGCCGTTGAGCGGAGGCACCACAGAAGCAATCGCAATTCCGGTGATTTTGGCAATGTCGATTCCGGCCAACGAGAATAGCGTACGACACTGGACGCCGTACTCATCGACGGTTCGATCGCGTTGCGTCGTCAGCCGCCAATGCGCAACCAGCGACTCGCCCTCAAACACCCCGAGGACCGTGTTCGTGTTTCCAATGTCGATAACCAACAGCATAGCCGCAGCCCTCTTTATAACGGGAGTCGCTTAATGGCGCTTTTGCCGCACTCCGGCGCGTCCCAATTACACCGCGGTGGTGGCTTCCGAAATACCTTCCATCTCACCCTGTCGTTTGAACGTAAGATAGAATATGCCGCCCGGCAACGAGGTCAGCACCATGAGGACGGAAAGCAAGCTGCCGATAGCCAAACCTTTCTCGTCCGGCAAATGAATAACACTTTTGAAAAGGCCAAGCAACGTCCCCTCGCGCAAACCAATTCCCATGGGAGTCAGGGGAATCGTTGCTACCAAATTCATAATAGGGACAAAGACTAGAAAATAGATGAAGGGAATATGCACCCCGAGCGAAAGCGCGATGAGCCACGCCACAACCACCGAGGAAAAATGATTCAATATTGAAAAAATCATCAAATAGTGCCAGGCGCCCTTGCTTCGGTAGAGCGACACAAACGCGTCGCTCAGCACATCGAGGCGGTGCACAACAGTAGGTAGCCGGCGGGCGATCAGCCGGGAGACCCACGCGTGAATGCCTGGGTAAAAAAGCACGAAATTCACGACCAAAAAGCCTAGTGTCAGGGAAGCCGTCAAGGGCAGCATCGGTATGCCATTCAAAGAGACCGGCTGAATCAGCGTAAAAATGAAGGCCAGAAAAACCAGTATGGACAAGCCCAGATTGCGATCCATAAAAACCGACGCGAAGGCCATCGTATACGAGCGCTTGGTCTCTCGCCCGGTCAGATAAAATTTAAGCACGTCCCCGCCGACGGTCGATGGTAGAAAGATGCCGGCAAAAATCGCCACGGAATAAATCGCCAGCATACGGGAATAGCGTAGCGAGATCCTAAATACATCGAGCAGTATGCGCCAGCGCGCCATGCACGTGATATGACCAACCCATATGGTCATGGCCGCCAAGGCCAAGTAACCGACGTGAGCATGGCGAACTACTTCGTAAAACTTACGGCCATCGATTTTGCGCGCCACCACGGCGAAAAGCAGCACCATGACCACCAGCTTGAGTACAAAGAGGAGTTTTGCTTTCATGACGAAACCTCAAGGATTATTTCAGCTTGCTACAAAGATCAGCCATCATAAGGCTGGCTTTGAAATAAAAACCCAAGTTCTGGAGATGAGGGGGGGTTGGAAATACGCAAAGGCCCTACCTGCGGATCACGCTGGCCCACGGGCCCCTTCCACAAACGCTCAGGCTTCGAATTTTATTAACGCCATACGACGGGCGCTCTCTCAGCGCGGCATCATTCCTGTCGTGCCGTCATTTCACACCGGGTGGCTGATTGGAAACCAAAAGGACGTTCGGCAATTGTCCACTCTGCCAAAATGCCAAAAACCCTTTCAAAGTGGTCACCAGCTTGGGCCGGCTTTCCCATACATATAAGGTGCAAAGGCCGTTTCTACGAAGTTCATTGTAATCTTTTTCTTCCATCACGCAAAACGCACGCGGCGTTTGGCATAGAATGGATTCCAGCCGCTCCTTCGCAAACACCTCGAAGATGGGGCGTCTGGTATAATAGCACAAACTAGGCACCGCCAGACGGTAATACCCTACCAGGTCGGTGGGCTGCGCCTCGGCGCTTATACGCGCAGACAACGCTTTTACCGGGCGAAAACGTTCGCAGTCCGGCAAGATCACCGCGGTCAAGACGATCAAGAAGAAAAAGGCAGCGCCTGCGGTAATATTGAAAATCAAGTGATCGCGTCGCAAAACCAGCATCCACAACAACAGGATCGCGGCGAGCGTCCAGCCGATGGTTGGTATCCAGTTGAAAAAATACTGGGGTCCGAACAACTTCACGGCTATATGCCAGTACACCGTGCTCATCAGACCAAACAACGCCGACGCCAGAATCGTTGAAAAAATTAGCCAGCGGCGCCGGATAAGCGTGGACGTTGCGGCTTGCTCCCGCAAGCGGCCGAAGTAATAGCCCACCGCCAGGGCGCCGGCCGGATAGAGCTGAAAGATGTACTCCTCTTGCTTGGCCCGCGCCAAGCTGAAAAAAATAAAAATAAAACTAAACCAAATGGCCAAAAACGACAAAGACCGCCGTTCATTCAGCACGCCCCGCGCATAGGTCTGTATAGAGTAGACCAGCGCCGGCAACAGGAAGAAAGACCAAGGCATGAACCCACCGAGCAAGGTCGGCACGTAGAACCATATCGGCCGCGCGATGCTATAACTGCCGTAAAGAAATCGGTCGATATGATGTCCGCCAAAAAAAAATTGAATGTAAGACCAGCCGTGCCGGAAAAACATGGCGCCATACCATGGCGCACAAACCAGCAAGTAAAGTCCCACACCTTCTTGCGGACGCAACCGCTTGACCGCCGCCCAATCCCGCCAGAGTATGAGGTATATTAACACAATGGCCCCAGGGATCAGCAGGCCAAGCAGCCCCTTGGCCAGCGTGCCGAGGCCCATCATGATAAAGAAAAACCGCGCGTAATAAACACGGCAGCGGGCTTCATTCGAGTTTAAGGCCAGCACGGCGAAGTAAAGGGCCGCGGTTACGCAGAACAACAGCAACATGTCAATGAGCGACCGGTGGGCAAGCCAAAACACTTTGAAGCTGGTGGCCAGAACGGCGGCGCTAAAAAGTCCGGCTCCGCCGCCAAACAAGACCGCTCCCAGCCGGTACACCACGATCAGCGTCAGCGTCATGATCAAGGCTATCGGCAGCCGTTCTGCAAATTCGCCGGCGCCAAACACGGCATAAAACGGCAGAATCACCCAGTAGGATAATATCGGCTTTTCTAAACGGTCGCGGTAATTGAAACGCGGCGTGAGGTAATCATGGGCTTCCATCATCTCGCGTGGGGCCTCCACGTAGAAAGCCTCATTAATATCCCATATGCTGGAGGCTCCCAGATTGATGAAATACGGGACAGCCAGCAGTAACAGCCACCATACTCTATTTGGCCTTGCCATAGCTCTCCGCCGCCCGCGTATGACTGCGCCGCTCGCGCACCGTGTAAATCGTTTTGTTCTGGGATTCAAAATAGGTCCGCGACAGCATTTCGCCGAGCAGGCCTATCGAAACAAACTGAATTCCCACAATGATCAGTAGATTGGAAAGCAAGAAGAGCGGTCCGTGCTCGACCAGTATATGGATTCCGTACACAATCTTCTTGATGAAAAGAAATACGCCAAGCCCGCCGCCCATAGCTAGGCTGATCACGCCAAAAAGGCCAAAAAAATGTAGCGGTTTGGTCGCGTAATCAATGAGAAACTTTACCGTGATCAAATCCAGCATTACGCGCACTGTGCGCGAAAGGCCATAATTCGAGTGCCCATGCCGGCGGGGAACATTTCGTATAGGGACTTCCGCAATGGTGGCCCCAGACCATTTGGCCAGCGCCGGGATAAAGCGATGCAGTTCCCCATAAAGTTTTATATCCTTAAGGACCTCTCGCCGATAAGCTTTGAAGGTGGTTCCAAAATCGTGCAAGGGGACTCCGGAGAGTTTGGCCATCAGCCAATTGGCGATTTTGGAGGGCAGACGGCGTGTAAAAAACCGGTCAACTCGAGTTTGCCGCCAGCCGCTGACAATGTCATAACCTTCATTCAATTTCTCCAACAGCAATGGAATATCTTGCGGATCATGTTGCAAGTCGCCATCCATCGGAATAATGATGTCACCGCGCGCTTGGTCAAACCCGGCCGCCAGACTCGCGGTCTGGCCAAAATTCTTTTTCAGGCGGATCAGCACAATATGCGAATCTTGCTCGAAAAGCTCCAACAAGACCTTATAGGTGGCATCCGTGCTGCCGTCATCAACCAACACTAATTCATAGGGCTGCGCAAGACCGTCCAGCACGGCCTGCAACCCTGCGTGAAGCGGGCGCACGTTGGCTTCTTCATTATAGAAAGGCACAACGATGGAGTAGCGGATAGTTTCCGTAAGAACCTCTCTTGAAAATACCTGGGAGCGCCCCGACTACCGTCGGGGCGAATCCCGTCGCAGACCGCGTCTACCCTTGCCCCGACGGTAGTCGGGGCGCTCCCAGTGGTATCGTTACTAAATGGTCAACAAACACTGACTACGGGAAAATTATCTGCGATTCATCGCCTGCGACGCAGCCGTAGCTTCTACTACGGCCCCAGACGCCTCATGCTCTCACACGGCTGCCAATAAAGTCACGGTAGTTGATCAGTTGCACATTCAAGGCGCGCGCCAGAGCAACCGCCAGCGGATCGGTCAAGGCGCGCAGTTCACTTTCCCGCTGTTCCCGTAAACGCGTGCGAACCTCTTTCAAATCCTCCCCCGCGTACCCCGGATGGCACATCAGTTCGCTGACCCCGTCAGGCAATGCGTGCAGCATCCACTCCAGAAACGCCCGGTCCAAGAATCCCGTGTGCGTCACTCCGAAAAAATGATCCGGTGTAATGACGTTATTATAAGTTAATTGCCGTTTCATAAACAAGCAGGCGAGGGAAATTGCACGGCTGTTCATACGCTGCGGGATCCATTGCGTCCAGGGGACGCCGGCGGGCCGCCGCCCTGGAGCCAATCGATCTTCCGCCGGCAGGCGGGCAGCGCGTATGCGATACTCACGCGCCAGACGGAGTATCATGGGAAAGATACCGGGTGCGACATGTATGTGCTTGTGCCCATCGATGTGGGTTACCTCTTTGATCGAGCGCAAGGCCTTTTCAATCTGTGCCCGCACCTCGAGCTCGATAGTCTTCAGGGAGACTTGTTTGAATAATAGAGCTTGCAACAAACGCCTGACGCTGCCCAGGAACTTTCCCTCGCCATTGACCAGCCCGGGCAAGGGCTGCGTGGAGACCGGCCTCCCATCAATCAAATTAATATGAATCCCCAAGCCGAGATTCGGGCAGCCCTGAGCGCCCTCCACAGCATAGTCAAAAGCCGCCATATTGACCATGACGGTTGCGCTGGTGATCAGACCGCTCCGGTGGCCCTCGATAATGCCGTCGCTTATGCCGCGGGTCAGGCCAAAATCATCAGCGTTTACGATCAGTCGCTTCATCGCGCTACATTGTCCCTTGTCCGAGCCGCTTAAGTCAAGCGCTGCAACTCAGCGTGCGCCGCTACCGCTTGACTTCCTGGGCGCCTTTTGATAGCGTAACGTCTCGCGGAGGCGATAAAGATCAGTCGCATCGCGGAGTGCGTGAGGTAAGGGAGAATCTTTATGGGAAATCCTACGATAAGAGGATTGACCTTGCCCACGCAGGCCGCGCTACGGCGCGATGGGTTAAGGCTTGCCGGAAGTCTCAGTTCGCCCGGTGCCCCGCCGAAACCCAAGCTCCTTGAGCAGGTGCGCCAAGCGATCCGCGTCCGACATTACAGCTATAGAACCGAGCAGGCGTATGTGGCCTGGATCACGCGGTTCATCTTCTTCCACGGGAAGCGGCATCCGGCAGAGATGGGTGAGCCGGAGATTCGTCAGTTTTTGAGCGACTTGGCTGTCAGCAAAAAAGTGAGCGCCTCGACACAAAACCAAGCCCTCAACGCCCTGCTGTTCCTATATCGCCACGTCTTGAATCAACCCCTCGGCTGGGTCGGCGATGTCGTTCGGGCGAAGCGCCCGAAGCGACTCCCGATGGTCTTGACCCGGCAAGAGGTTAAAGCACTCTTAGCGCAATTGGAAGGCGTGCCGCTGTTGGTAGGCACGTTGCTCTATGGTGCTGGACTGCGACTGTTGGAGGCATTGCGACTGCGAGTCAAGGATGTGGAGTTGGTGCGAAACGAGATTGTTGTTCGCGATGGCAAGGGCGAAAAGGATCGGGTGACCATGCTCCCGGCTGCTGTTAAAGAGCCACTGCTTCAGCATCTGGAGCAAGTTCGATGCCTGCACCAAACCGACCTCAAGGCGGGACTGGGAAGAGCGCACCTGCCTTACGCGCTCGCCAGAAAATATGTGAATGCGGATCGGGAGTGGGGCTGGCAATACGTCTTTCCAGCCACTTCGCATTTTGTCGATAAGGAGACGGGCATACGGCATCGATATCACTTACATGAATCGGTTGTTCAAAAGGCAGTGAAAGAGGCGGTCCGACGTGCGGGCTTGGCGAAACCTGCCAGTTGCCACACTTTCCGCCACTCTTTTGCGACGCATTTGTTGGAGGACGGCTATGACATACGAACTGTCCAGGAGCTTTTAGGGCACAAAGATGTGAGTACAACGATGATATACACTCACGTCCTGAACCGGGGCGGCAAAGGCGTCCGCAGTCCGGTGGACTCACTATAATCACTTAGCGGTCGGCCTAGCACGACGGCACAAGAGGAACACATGCGAGAAGGTGTCGCTAGTCGAGACGTTTACGGATCGTCATGGATTGAAATTAGAACCGTGATAGGCCGACTAGCGCAAGCAATTCGCCGTGCTAGGCCGACCAGTATAATTACAAGTTCGGCGGTTTTACTTTTGTACGATGTGTTAGAATCAAATGGTGAATGGCCATGTATCAAATAGATATTAGTCAAGCGAAAAACCAATTGGAACGCTTGCTCCAATCCGCGTTGAACGGAGAGCAGGTTATCATTACGCAAAACAATCAGCCAGTTTTAAAGCTAACCCGCGTCGCTCAAGCTAAGAAGCGTCGTCAGAGTGGAAGTGCCAAAGGCTTAATCTCAATGTCGGATGATTTCGATCAACCACTGGAAGATTTCCGCGAGTACATGTGATGAAATTTCTACTCGATACGCATACGTTTCTCTGGTTTGTTAATGATGACCCGCAATTGAGTGTTGATGCGAAGAACCTGCTCGAATCGGACGTGGATTTATTGTTGAGTTTAGCAAGCCTATGGGAGATTGCGATCAAGGTCAGCATTGGTAAGCTTGCTCTGCCTGATTCATACGATAAGTTCATCCCTCAGCAGGTGGCGCTGAACGACGTTCAGATTCTGCCGATCGGCTTGGCACATTTAGGAAGCGTAGCGACGCTACCATTCCATCATCGAGATCCGTTTGATCGGTTGCTGATTGCGCAAGCGATGGTGGAAAAGGTTTCAATTGTGAGTGCAGATGCTGTATTTGATCGCTATGGGATCGGTAGGGAATGGTAAGCCAGATAGGGAAGCCGAACCGCCTAACAAATCGCTGGAGCGGACTTGCTTCGCTCGCCGCTCAGCTTTTGCCGTTCTGCGTAAGACACACAACGGAGGAGGAGCAAGATGACACCGCGTGAGTTACGGGAATTGTTGCAGAGGGATACACAAAGGCGTGAACTTGTTGACGCCGTTGTCCTCTTTGCGGACGTCATGGACTCGGCGACTATCTCCGATATCTTCCACGCGCGAGACTACGACCAGAAGTTCCTCTCAGAGTTCCAGTCGGTGGCCGCAGAGACAATCACTCAAAATGTCTCCATGGCCGAGGATGAGCACTTCGTCGACTGTTCAATCCGTGGAGATGAAGCCTGCTTAATCATGTCGGCCGGTGACCTCAAGACGGACATTCGCGTAGCTTTGACTGTGGCCGCAAGAATCAAGGCGGCCTTTCTTGCCCGGCCCGTAAATCGGGAGAGACTCGAAAACGGACGGAATTTCTTTGACATAGGTATCGGGATTCACACCGGCCGAGTAACTCTGGGGCTTCGGCACAACCCGTTACCGCCGGAATTCGAGAAACCGAAGGCCACTATCAAACCGGAGGGCTACACAATTAACCTCGCCAAGCGCGTAGAGACGCTTTCTCGTGAGGGGTCCTTTTCACATATCACTGTTAGCGGTGACGCCAAGATCTTGACCGAAGAGGCGGACCTTCAGATGGCCTTCCACAACATGGGCCAAGTTGTCTGTAAGGGCATCCTCCATCGATCCCCCGTCTATGAAGTGAAGAGTCCGATTCACCTCGAGGAAAGCTGGCCAGCTAGAATAGTACAGACAGATGAGGAGTTGAGCGCTTTCCTTGCTGCGGTCAGAGTAAACCGGACCAGTCTGTGGCTTATCATGGCCATCGCGCACTACTACTTCGACAAAGAGGATTACGAGCAGGCACGTCAGCATTACGAACGGGCTCTGCGGATAGAACCGGAGTACGCTGTGCCGAAAATGTACTTGGGCAGGACTCTGTACCGAAGCTCAAACCTGTCGTCACCGGTGAATCGCCAACTCCTACTCGGCCAAGCCCGTGATCAACTTGAGCAGGCAATTGCGTCCTCGACACCATCCGTGACGGCTCACGACTTCCTGGCCGTCGTGTATCGGCGACTCGAGAAATACCCGGAGGCATTGCAGCACCACCGGATTGCTCTGAGGATATCTTCGGGTTCCGTCTGGGCACAGAATGCACTAGCGTATACGATCGCTGAAGCGAAAATGGCAGGGATTGACGTGAATCTCTCTGAAGCCGATGCGCTCGTTAGCAACTTGTCCGGGAGCAGCAGGTTCTCCGATCATTATGGCTACCTTCTTAACCACACAAAGGGCCTCGTGGCAATGGCGAAGCGTGGTCGCAGTCATATGGATGAGGCGATCAGTGCTTTCAAGATTGCCGAGGCACAATGCGGCAGCATTTCATCAGACAAGAAGAAATGGGAGAAGCAGGGGGAGATCCTTTATCACAAATCCGTCGCCCTCCATGAACTGGCTATCCTGTTTACTCCCGTCGCTCTTTCCGCCCTCGAGACAGCACAAAGCGAGTTTGAGAAGGCAATCTACACATTTGGAAATCTTACCGTCCCCGACGCAGAGCCCTACTGGGCTGGCGACGCGAAGCGTCGAATGGGTGAGATTCATCTTCAAATGAATCGAGCCCGACGCCAGTCGACGAAGAACGCAGAACAAGCGGATGCAGCCGATTCTCAACCCGCACGGCGGGTTGAGAACGCCTGATCCTTGTCGTTGGGCTATGACAGGAGGAAATACTATGAAGAGTATTCTGCTGGTTTTGTTGAGCGTGGTGGTTCTGCTACTTTGTTCTTCTGCACCAGTCGCAGCAGGCCAAAAGATTGTCAACAAAGACAAGACGCCGTTTAAAGTCACAGTCATCACTAACTCGAAGGGCGAACCCCGTAGCACCCTATACATGACGGGAGAGGAAATGGTGCTTGGAGACGACGGTTGGCCAAATTCCGGTTCTGGCTATATCGAGGCTCTGCCAGGCAATACTTACTACATCCCATTTCAGAATCTTGAGGAAGCTGGCAAGCCGAAGTTTGGAGGTTTACGTGTACAACGAATTGACTGGGACGCTTCGGGAAGGACTGTATCGATCAAAGGACTCCAGGGCGAGTTCGAAGCGGGAAAGAATATCAAAATCGTTTCGGATGTAAACAAACCGAAGATTAAAGACGGCCTGCTTTACCTCCGTTTTCACGGAGCCGGAGACAAAGAATTCAAAGTCACCATCAAGTTCGGCAAAGGGGTGTTAATTGAGCCGAAGGATTTTTGGGCGTTGAAAGCTCATGAAAAAGCCCAACCAGCCCATGCAGGCGACGGCAAATAGCCGCGCCTGATGGGCGCCGTTAGGCCGATGAACCCATGCAGGCAGGCGATCTCTTGAACGATCAGCAGACACATAGTCCTGTAATCCAGAAGGTCGTCCGACTTGTCGATTATCTGACGCGACTGACTTTGCTCCGCTCGAAGCTAGTCCGTGATATTGATGAATATGAGAAAGTCCTCTGGATTGGTAGCGTCCCGCATGAAGGGGGGTGTTTCACGCAGGCATGGGGGCGCGATGAGGAGCATGATCCGGACGAATGGCTGGAAGTGCAAAGCCGGCGGGAGCCGGAGCTACCAACGGTTCCTGCTCAATGCAAGGAATGGCTGAATCATCAGGCACTCCGGAATAAGGACGACTTACCAGAACTTCTTCCAGAGATTACACGGCAAATCCAGAATCCTGATTGGCGCGAGGGATCGGATCAGCCGGAAACCATTCCGCATACCGAACGCCTTGAGGATCATCCCGATTCTCAGCGAGCATGGGATCGCTATGTCGAAGACAAATGGTTGCCGTGGACGGAAGAGCACAATGCGTGGGAAAAAGTCCACAAGGTCTACTCCGCGCTCTTTGCCATTCATCAAGAACAACTCCGGCTCGGCGAGGAATACGAACTGGTGCTCGGTTTGGGATTGCTGACATGGCAAACACCCACCGGGCAGCGCGCCCGGCGTCATTTGGTTGTCGCCGACGCCATTCTGGAGTTTGAAGCCCGCCTGGGTAAATTCACCGTCCGTCCCCACACCGAGGGCGCCAAGCTGCGCCCTGAACTCGATATGCTGGACATCGAGGAGCAACCGGCACGCGCGGAGGAAACCGCAACGGCGTCACTGGCTGCCGCCGAAGACGATCCGTGGGAAAGGGGTTGTGTCGAAGGCGTCCTTCAGGCCCTGGTGCATTCGATCAACTCACAAGGCGATTATGAAGGTTCTCTTGAAGCGAAGAACATCCGCGCCTCGACAAAGCCCATCGTCGAATACGCCCCCGCCTTGATCCTGCGAAAACGTTCCGCCAAAGGTCTTACCGAAACCTTGAAACGGATCAAGGAGCAGATCGAAAACGGGGGAGACATTCCCGGCGAATTTGCGGACCTTGCGGAGATTCGCCCGAATAACGATCGCGCAACGGGCGATGGCCCGGAGGAGGCCAACGTTGCGTTCGATGGGGAAACCTTCTTCCCGAAGCCATCCAACGATGAGCAGCGCCGCATTGTTGACAAGATTCGAGCGGCAAGCGGTGTGCTTGTGCAAGGGCCGCCCGGCACCGGAAAATCCCATACCATCGCCAATCTGATTTGCCATCTGCTTGCCACGGGACAGCGAACGCTAATCACGGCGAAGACACCTCGCGCTCTTCAGGTTCTTGAAGGACTTGTGCCTGATGAGTTGCGGCCTCTTTGCATCAATCTGCTTGGCAGCGGACTTGAAGAACGCCACTCTCTCGAATCCAGCGTTGGCGGCATTCTCCGCAAGAATGAGGAGTGGAACGAAGATCGCGCCGGGCGTGAGCGCACGGAACTTGAAGAGAAGCTGCGGAAGCTCCGCGAGGAGAAAGCCAAAGTCAACCGGCGGCTCCGCGACACCAGGGAGTCCGAAACGCATACGCAGTCCATCGCGGAGGGAGCTTATCGTGGGACGGCGGCCAGAATCGCCGAAGCCGTGAGTCGCGACCGTGCCGCCTATGAATGGTTCGCGGATTCCGTTCCTTTAGACAAGACGTGTCAGATCTCCACCGAGGATTTGCGAAGCGTTCTCTCGGCTTTGCGCCAATTCACGCCAGAGAAGCGCCAGGAATTGGGCCTTGCATGGCCTGAGACGTTGCCATACCCCGAGCGCTTTGCCAATCTCGTGAGAAATGAGACAAGCGCTGCTGAAGAAGAGCAAAGCTCGGCACGCGGGGCCGATGAACATATCGCCGACCTGTTGGCAAGAAACAATCCTCCGGCCATCGAGGCGATCCATGACGCATTTTCAACTTTTCGGGAAACTCGCAGGAGGCTCCGCGGAGCGCCGCATTCATGGATGAATGACGCCTTGCGCGATGTTCTGGGTGGCAACTCGTCGCTGTGGCATGAACTTCTACGTGTTACGCGAGACGTTACTGCGTCAATTGAAGCTCTCGTCGCGGTCGCCGACGAGACCCGAATCGAATTCCCGGACACTATCGATATCAGATCGTTGTATGAAGACGCCCGCAAACTGAAAGAGCATATGGACAATGGCGGGAAACTGGGATGGGGCCTGTTCCGGCCCAAACCGGTGAAAGAGCGGTTATATGTTATCAGGGCCGTGAAGATTGGTGGACGCCCATGCTCCACAGTTGAACATTTCTCAACTCTTGCCGATGTGCTGCACGTTCGTATTGAATGCGAAAAGGCATGGGGCTTCTGGAAAGGGCGAAGTGAAAAGGTTGAAGGGCCGTACACTCTGCAACTGACCGCCCTCAAGTCGCTGCGCGATGCGCTCGTAAACGCCCTGGCGCTCGAAGAACTCGTTGCCAAGTGCCGAGAAGCGATAAACCAATGCCCAGGCATGGGCGAACCCGTATGGACCGACGAATCCCAGGTCGAAAGGGTTGTCTCCTCGTGTCGCCATGCATTGGCCCGTTTCCGCAAGCGGCTTGCCGCCGAGGAAATCCAAAGCGTTGAGGCTTCGATTTCCCGCATGGCCGCCAAGGGCGGCGCACATCCAGTGACAAGCGATTTGCTGAGCGCCATTCGCAGCCGCGACATGGATACGTTCTCGCGCTGCGTGAGTACGATTCAGGATTTAGAGAAACAGCGTCAGCGTCTTCAGAAGGTGGACGAATCTCTCACGAAACTACGCCGTTTACTTCCGCAATTCACGCGCTCCTTGGAACAAACCTGCACCGAGTCCTATTGGGAGGAACGAGTCCAGCGCATTGGTGGTGCCTGGCATTGGGCGCAGGCGCGGTACTGGATCGAGGAATACATCCGACAGGAAGACGTTCCGGCGCTCGTCAAACGCGCCAAGCAGATCGAGGATGAGATAAACGGCATTATCGCGAAGCTTGCCGCGCTTCATGCATGGTCGTTCTGCTTCTCTCGTCTTAACGAAGAGCATCGCCGCCACATGGAAGCCTGGCAGCAGTCCATGCGACGGCTTGGCAAAGGAACGGGAAAACATGCGCCACGTCATCGGCGTGAAGCTCAAGGGCACCTGAATGAGTGCCGCGAGGCGGTCCCGGCATGGGTGATGCCGCTTCACCGCGTTTGGGACACTGTGTCTCCCGCGCCCGGCATGTTCGATGTGATCATAATTGACGAAGCTTCGCAATGTGGTGTCGAAGCGCTTCCCTTGTTCTATCTCGGCAAGAAAATACTGATCGTGGGAGACGACAAGCAGATCAGTCCGGATGCCGTGGGTTTGCCACGCGATGCGGTGCATCGCCTGATGGAAGAGTTTCTGCACGATTTCCAGTTCAGGTCGTCGTTCGATATTGAGAGCAGCCTATTCGATCACGGGAAACTTCGGTATGGAACCAGACGCATCACGCTGCGGGAGCATTTCCGCTGTATGCCGGAGATCATTCGATTCAGCAACCATCTGTGCTATTCGGACACTCCGCTGATCCCCTTGCGGCAGTATGGCCCGAACCGCCTGTCTCCGCTTGAGCATGTCTTTGTGGGCGGGTATCGTGAGGGCTCGAACAACCGTGCGATCAACCGTCCGGAAGCCGAAGCCATCGTTGAGAAAATCGCAGAGATGAGCGGCGACAGTCGTTATGATAGCAAGACGATGGGCGTGGTAGTGCTTCAAGGCGAAGCACAAGCGGCTTTGATCGAGAGTCAATTGCTCGAACGATTGGGTGCCGAGGAGATGGAGCGGCGCCGCCTAGTCTGCGGCAATCCCTACAGTTTCCAGGGTGACGAGCGAGACATCATGCTTCTGTCGCTTGTCGCTGCCAGCAACGAAAGAATCGGTCCCCTCACAAAAGCGGCGGATGAGCGGCGTTTCAATGTTGCGGCCAGCCGCGCCCGTGACATGATGATTCTTTTCCACTCGGTCACTTGTGACGAGCTCAGCGCCTCCTGTCTTCGACGCCGGTTGCTTGATTTCTTCGAGAACACTAAACCGCAACAGATAGCCGGAATCGAGCGGGACGAATTGGAGCGGCGGGCGGCCCAAGACAATCGGCGCGTTGTGAATCCTCCCACGCCATTTGAAAGCTGGTTCGAGGTTGATGTTGCCTTGGAACTCCTTCGCAAGGATTTTACAGTGCTTACCCAGCATGACGTTGCGGGCAAGCGGATTGATCTCGTTGTCGAAGGCGGACAGGCGCGGCTCGCAATTGAGTGCGACGGCGACAATTGGCATGGCGCTGACCGTTACGAGGCCGACATGCAACGCCAGCGCCAATTGGAGCGATGCGGTTGGGAATTCTTTCGAGTCAGAGAATCAGCATTCTACTCCAACAAGGAGAACGCGCTCGCCGGACTTTGGCAAGCGCTGGATGACCGAGGCATCTTTGCAGGTTCACGATGCGGAAATCCTCCTCCCGAAGACAATTTGGAGGAAGATGATTTCGACGAGTCCGACGGCGATACTGCCAAGGATGACGATGGCGCATATGACGAGCAAGAATCCTCCTCGGACGATTCAGGAAATGACTTCGGGCAATCAGGCCGTCGAGCAGACGAGATACCCCCGACTGAAATACAGGATGTCATCCTTTCGGTATTGTCAACGTGCCCGAACCATTCTTGTACGCTGCATTCATTGACCTCGCGTGTCCTAAAGGAAGTGGGTGTATTAACTCGTGGAAATCCAAGGGTGGAGTTCGAAAGGAGAGTCATGCGGAGTGTTGATATTCTTGAGAAGCGTGAACGCATCGAAAAATACAAAGCAAAGAATCGAAGGATCAGACTCATCAATGAAACGGCCTAACAAGGCGCTACACCGGACGGCAATTCCGCTGCGCTCCATTGCCGCCGGTGAGCTTGGTCGTTAGGCCGCCAAACGGAGGCGGCATGTCAAAGAAAAAACGCAAGGTTTCTCGAAGAAGGTTGGCTCCTAGTGCAAGGAGCCTCACCCAAGAGGTTCGCTACATAATCGAACGGGCCATTGCCGGCGAAGCCCGTATTGTGGCTTTCGGACCGCTGATCCTCTTTTCAACAGATACCGGGGACGCGTGGATTATGGAGCCTGCCAGTGCATTGGCCGTTCGGTTACTGCGCGACGGATCCCGATTGCCGGTTGAGATTGTCGAGACTGAGAGCAGCTTCGGTGTCGGCTGGAACTCGCACTATGAAATCGATGGTGAATCGTTCATTGTGACGGAGGAATCCGGCCGGTCGCTAGTCATATGCGGCTATCCTATGAGAGAGATCTCGCGGGTGATTGAGCAAATGAGATCACGGCAATGAAACCGAAAAGCCCTAACCACGGCATGCCGCGGGCGTCAAACCGCGCCGCCGCTGATGCCGTCCGTTCGGCGCTTAACGTCGGGAACAAAGGAACAGCATGCAAAATATTCTATGGGGAATCATCAGCGGCGTAGTCTTTGGCGCAGTCTCGGTCGGAATGATGCTGCCGATGTCATTCCCAGATAAAAAGGCCGCGCTGCTCGGCGCTTTTGTAAGTCGATTTGGCATCGGCTTGGTCATTGGATGCGTGAAGATGCCTTGGCCTGGTTGGGCGCTCGGCCTTCTTTTCGGTCTGCTGCTCAGTCTTCCGGATGCCATCATCACCAAAGCTTATGCGCCCATACTTATTGTCGGCGGATTGGGCGGGCTCTTTATCGGAGGACTCATTCATGGCTGGGTTTTCCACTAAAGATTCCACCGACGTCGATTATGAGGATTACCATTGAGGTGAACCCTATGCGTATGCACAATCCGCCGCATCCACGAGAAATTCTTAGGAAGCTATGCCTTGAGCCTTTAGGGTTAAGTGTTACCGAGGCGGCCAAAGCTCTGGGCGTCAGCCGTAAGACGCTCTCAAGCATTCTGAATGGCCGTTTGGGCATTAATCCAGAAATGGCCGTTCGGTTGTCGATTGCATTTGATACCACGGCTG
This sequence comes from Acidobacteriota bacterium, assembly GCA_016179055.1. Classification (GTDB taxonomy): domain Bacteria; phylum Acidobacteriota; class UBA6911; order JACOSC01; family JACOSC01; genus JACOSC01. The sequence goes on along the minus strand of JACOSC010000060.1, from coordinate 2,128 downwards.
AAAGCTGGATGCATCAGCAAGTGCAATATGATCTGTGGCAGGCCGAGCGAGGCCGCACCCAATTGAAGGTCACTCGTTTAGCTGCCGTCGAGCGTATAAGCGCCTAACTTTGCGTTGGAGCGGACTGGCTGCGCCGGCCGCTCAGCCGCAGGTCGTTAGGCCAGGAAGACATGGATATCGAAAACATAATCGACGCCATTCGGAATAACCGCGTAAGAATTACCGATCATGCTGACGAAGAAGCATTCAATGACGGCCTGACTTTCGAAGAGATATATTTCTCGGTAATGCATGGTGAAGTCATAGAGGATTATCCCAATGACAAGCCATATCCAAGCTGTCTGATTTTGGGCAAGAATTTCTCAGGGAAACCAATACATAGTGTTTGGGCCTATAATCCGGAAAACCTATGGACAGTATTAATCACAGTCTATCGACCAGATCCCGAACGGTGGATTGACTGGAAAGTGAGGGTGAAACAATGAAGCCATTTGAAAAATGTCCTGTATGTGGTGGTGAGTTAGAAACCAAGCAAGTCGAAAAACTGCTTAGGGGCGGCGGGAATACGGTTTCCGTAAAAGTTTCCGCTGAAGTATGTCTACACTGCGGAGAAAGGCTATATGCCGAAGATGTAGTCAGAACATTTGAGGAAATTCGAGGCAAACTACAAATGCGGGATTTCAGCCACCTTAAGACTCTTGGGCAATCATTCACAGTTGAAGAAGATTGGCCTAACAAAGCCATCCAGCCGACTGCTTAACCCGCCGCTTCGCTCTGGGTTAAGCGGCGGCTGATGGCTAACGTTAGGCTCGCTTGGCCCTACGCCCCATTGCGTTTCTACCCTAACTTGTGAGATACTCTGCGAGCAGGAGACTTTGATATGAGTACATCCGTACAGCACATTCTTGATACCTTCGATGAACTTCCCGAACCCGAAAAGCGCGCGCTGGTAGCTGAAATCATGCGGCGCACGGCTAAATTGGAATTTCCTCCCCTAACGGACGCAGATCTCGCGTTGGCTGCTGAGGAACTTTTCCTGGAACTCGATAAGAGAGAAGCAAGGGATGAGTAGCTCGAATCGGGGAGAAGTCTGGTTAGTTGACCTTGGCATGGTAGCAAAGGTCAGACCCTGTCTCGTTATCAGCATCCTGGCTCTTGACCAGGACCGCGCATTAGTAACTTTAGCGCCCCATACGACAAGCCCTCGGGGCTCAAGATTTGAGGTTGATGTGAAAGCGAAGTTTTTGCGATCTGGTGTTTTTGATGCGCAAAACTTGGTTACTATCCCAGAAACAAAGCTTATGAGGAAACTGGGAGCTCTTTCCGCTTCGCAATTGTCCGCCGTAGAAAGTGCAGTACGTCTATGGCTAGGACTTTAAAAAGACAAATCAATGCAGAAACGCGTGAATAGCCCAGGAGGTCAGCCTAACATTGGGATGGAGACGACTCGCTACGCTCGCGGCTCATCCCTGACGTTAGGCGGCAGGATGATTCACTGTGCTTGATCATAATTGTAGGGGGATTGCAGATGAACCCAATCAATACTTCGATCTTTGATCTAAGCCCGTCGGAAAAACTCCAGCTCGTGGAAGACTTGTGGGATGACCTTGCGGCCACGCCTGAAGCGGTACCAGTTCATGACTGGCAAAAGGAAGAGCTGGCCCGGAGAAAGGCCAACCTGATGCAGAATCCGTCCTCCGGACTCACCTGGGAAGAAGTCAAACAAAGGGTCCGAAGTCGTTATGGCCGCTGAGTTAATCATCGCGCCGGAGGCCGAGCAAGACCTGGCAGAGGCTTACGCCTGGTACAAGGGTCGACGGATCGGCTTGGGAGAGGAATTTCTGAGTTGCGTCGATGCGTGTATTGAAGCGATCCGTCGTACGCCCGAGATGTATGCTCTTGTCCACGAGAACTATCGTCGGGGGTTGGTGCGCCGCTTTCCGTATGCGGTCTTCTACGAGTATGTCGAAGGCACGGCGACCGTCTACAGCGTATTTCGCACCTCCCGTGATCCCGACAAGTGGCGGCAGCGTCTTCCTTGAGCGGGGGCGGTTGGCCGCCTAACAAGGCACTCCACCGGACGGCAATTCCGCTGTTCTCCATTGCCGCCGGTGAGCTTTATCGTTAG
>JACOSC010000059.1 GCA_016179055.1 Acidobacteriota bacterium | reverse complement strand
TGCGGGGATGCTTTATTCACTATTTCAGAAAGGAGTCCAGCCATGAGTAACACTACTTTTGTTGGTCTTGATGTCCATAACGAATCGATTACTGCCGCCATTCTTGCCGATGGTTGCGACGAGCCTGAAGTTCTCAAGCTCCCAGCCGACCTGATGAAGGTCCGTCAACTCTTTTGTCGCTTAGCCGAGAAGGCTCCGGTCCGGGCTTGCTACGAAGCTTCCGGTGCCGGATTTGTCCTTCAACGCTCGCTCGCCGTCGGCGGCTTTCACTGTGACGTCATCGCTCCGTCGCTCATTCCCCGCAAAGCCGGTGATCACCGCAAGACCGATCGCCTTGATGCCATCATGCTCGCCCGACTTTATCGTAGTGGACACCTGACTCCAGTTCACGTTCCCACCGAGGAGCTGGAGGCATTGCGCCGACTCTTGAGACTCCGCAGAAGTTACCATACTCAGGTCACTTCCGCCAAACACCGCATCTCCGGTACTCTGCGCAACCACGGTCATATCTTTACCGGGACGAAGTCCGCATGGACCAAGAAGCACTTCCTCTGGCTCGGCAAGCTTCGCCAATCGCTCCAAGGACATCTCCAGACCGCTTTGTCGATCGATCTTGAACATCTGGAATATCTCGAGTCGCAGATCCGTGCCCTCGATGCCGAACTTGAACAAGCTGCCCGAGCAATGCCCTACAGACCAAAGGTTGAGGCTCTCTGCTGCCTCAGGGGAGTCAAGTCACTTACCGCCCTCACACTCTTATGCGAGATTGATGACGTTACTCGCTTTGCTTCTCCAACAGGTCTCATGGCCTACTTTGGACTTGTTCCTTCAGAGCATTCCTCCGGCAATGTTGAACGCCGAGGTCCGATTACCAAGGCCGGTAACACGCATGCACGACGACTTCTCGTGGAAGCTGCCTGGAACAACCGCCATCGCGCCGCCGCCGAACTCGTTCTCAACCGACGACGTCAGGGTCAACCCCCTGCCGTCGTCGCGATTGCTCTCAAGGCACAGCACAGGCTTCACAGAAAGTTTATACGCCTTGACCAACGCAAGCATCGTCACGTCGCCATCACCGCCGTCGCTCGAGAGCTTTGCGGATTTGTCTGGGCTGTCCTGATGGCCTTGAACTGATATCATACAATTTCGTCGAGAGGAGCCTTTCGAAGAGGAGAATCCTCGTTTGAAGTATGCGGTACGGAACAGCTAACAGTGCGGTCTTCCCGCCTTGCGGGATAACCCGCGAATACTAGTCTGATCATCGTCGACATGCGGTCTCCTCTCGACATTTTATTTTTTAAAAAATACTACTTGACTTTCAGCCGTTTCCATACTACTTCAACAACATCATCTTCTTGATGTCAGAGAATTTTCCTGCCTGCAAGCGATAGAAGTACAATCCGCTTGGCAAACTACTCGCATCAAAGTTTACCGATTTGTAGCCCGCATCCTGATAACCGTTGACTAATGTGGCCACCTCACGACCGAGGACATCGTAAATCTTCAACGAGACATTAACATCTTCGGGAAGATCGTACTTTATCTCAGTCGTTGGGTTGAAGGGATTCGGATAGTTTTGATTGAGACCAAACGCTTTTGGTTTCTCTCCTGATTTCCCGGTCTGGCTGCCTACAGCAATCTTTGATGACCCGGTAGTAAATGATCGAACCTCAGACCAACAACTCGAACTCCCTGTATAATCTCCGAATCCAAAGACTCGCCAGTAATAAGTGGTATAGGCATTCAAAGTAATCGTATAAGTTGTATCGGTCACTATTTCATCGAACACCATTTGATTAGTAGGGAGAGGAAATGTGGGATCCGTATTAACTTGCAGGTGATAAAACTTATACATGGTTCCTCCAAGAGATTGATACCATAGCATTGTTACCTTCCTTGGAACACCTGCGCCATTGGCTGGGGATATTAAGACTGGCGGAAACGGCAGGGGCTTAGTGTGGTCTATCGGCGATAAACCATCGGCATTAACGAAGAACGATGACGGCTGCGGACAATCAGGTAGTTGTCTCCACCAGTAGGAGCTGGTGGGGTTATAGTCTCCCCAATAGGTATATTGAGCTTTAACATTGGAACCGCCAGTCGCATATACACGTACGCCATTATTATTTTGCCATTCAAATATCGCATTATAACCCTGAACAGTTGCATCGCCAAAAAATGGTGCTGCCTTGTCCGACGATACCTCATAGGGATCATTATCATTGATGACATTGTTGCCAGCTTCGGTTCCAAAATAGCCACCAAATCTTGGATTGATATCACTAGCATTAGCATTATCAAGCAAGTATGTTTGACAGATTACCCCCCACCTGGGAGTCTGGCGTATCCCGGTGTAACATTGGGACCGCTATTGTATTCAATTGTATCAGCGTGAAAACCTGGCGACCCTTCCTCAAGCCACATCCCCCGCTGGCAGCCTGTTATATAACAATTGTCTATTCCTACGTTCGTATTGTCACAATAAATCCCAGCGTAGGCATGGATATTTGTTCCGACAATCCTATTGAACGTTGCTACAACAGCAGGTGATGGAAGTATTACGTCAGCATATGCAAGCGCATAGTCAACCCCCGCCCCGCCGTCTCTTATTGTACAGTAATCAACCTTTCCAGGATTAGACGTGGAGGCAAAATACTGAACTGACCCCTTTGCGCCGGACGGTAAGAATGGTTAAGTTGGGCGGAAAGGAGAATCGTGGTTATGGGTCGACGGCGATTTACAAAGGAATTGAAGATAGAAGTTGTCCAAGAGGT
>JACOSC010000003.1 GCA_016179055.1 Acidobacteriota bacterium | reverse complement strand
CGCGATTGGCGGAGTTGATTGAGCAGCGTGATTTCGTCAGGGGTCAACACTAATTTCGAACGAGTTGATTTTCTTGCCATGCTCTCAGCATAGCACATTTTTACTTTTATAGATACATTTTAGTGAAACCATATACTAGTCCTAATCTGGCTTCATACTTCTGACTACACGATTCCCAAATCATCAAAATTATTTTTGCGGTTCGAAAAAAACTGGTTGACTTAGGACCATTTAATAGATAGGATTGCATGCGTAGGGGGGATTAATCGCTTCTGTTTTCACCATTAATCTTTTTGAGGAGAAACGTATGGATCGCTTTATGAACTTGACGATGGTTTTTTTTCGCCTCGCTGCTGTCCTAGTCTTTGCAGCGATGCTTCAGAATCCGACCCGATTGTCAGCGGCTGAGCAGCCGCTCGGCGGGTCAGCCCCGTCACCACGGGCCCTTGAGGCTTCTGCTTACGACTCTAATCGTAGTCGCATGATTATGATTGGAGGCGCTTCCAGTGAACGAATTGAAAACGACGTGTGGGCTCTCGATTTGAGCTCCGGTTCTGCCCGCTGGCAAAAATTGGAACCGGCGGGTTCGTTGCCGCGCCCCAGAATTTGGTCCCATGCCATTTACGATTCGGCAAACAATCGCGTGATATCGTATGGAGGCGCGATCGCCAGCAATTTTGCCGTCAACGACACATGGTCCCTTGATTTAACTACGGAAGATGGCGAATGGACCCAGATCCGTCCGCCAACCGCGGGCCCCGCTCGCTATGGCGCCACGGTTGTGTATGATTCCGCCAATCAGCGAATGATTGTCTTTGGCGGAGGACAGGGAGGCGCGCTTTATGGGGATGTCTGGTCGTTCGGCTTAGTTCCCGGAAGTGAAGACTGGACGCGCATGCGGCCCAGCGGCTCGCCTACTCCTGGGCAACGCCAAGTCACCGCGGCCTACGATCCTGAAAACAATCGTATGGTATTTTACTCCGGCTTTGGTGGAGAGCGTGGTTTCTTTAACATTGATACATGGTCCTTGGACCTATCGACCGATGACGGAGCATGGATCCGCATACAACCCTCGGGCCTTTCGCCGATATGGCGAGTTTGGCATAGCACCACCTACGATACTGTAAATAAGCGAATGATCATTTATGGCGGTATAGCGTTTATTTCTTTGCCTGAAAAGCCGGACGCCTTCAACCTTAGTGTTGAACAGCCCGCGTGGGTGCAACTGGCTCCTACCGGAGATACGCAGCCGGGGCCGCGCGTGTTGTTTACTCTCGTTTTCGATTCGGCCGGTCAACGCATGATTATGTATGGCGGTGGACAGGATGGCCAGGGTCCAACCGGTGATATATGGGCCATGGAAGGCCCTCCACGGTCGGAAACTTGGCGACAGCTTGTTCCAGGCGCTTCAGCTATCGTTGGCAACTATGGCCCGATGGCGTACTCCCTTTCCGAAGACGCCCTATGGGTGAGCGCCGGTGGAATCTCTCTTGAAATGAGTTTGGATAATCCCAACGCCAAGTGAGCGCTGGAGTGGTGGAGGGGCCATCGAATGAGCCCCTCCATCCAGACATGTCATTGGGTCGGAATCCCTACATATTGGTCAAGTTTATTTAGTGGCGCAGGCCTAACGGCGCGATGACTAACGGGTATGATTACGTCATCTGTGGTTTGGTGTCTTCGTCGCTAAATTGGCTTCTTGATAGTCGCCACCGGCGTCGGCATGAGGTTCTAGGCTGCTCTCGTTTAGATCAAGTTCTATTGCCCACCTTCTGGCCCACCTACGAATCCCTACACTATAACAAGTTTATCTCCACTCCGTTCATCAAAGCCAATATACCAGCCGCGACTACAATCCTAAGTAACGAATTCTTTGATAAACTGCGGTATAATTAAAGCTTCGTTGTCATGGGCGTATGAGAACTAAAAATTAGACGAGTAATGGTTGGAGGAAGGGATTCGATGCGAAGAGATCTCATCATACCGGATACTGCACTACCCTATGCTTCGTATGTGGGCCGTAGCGAGGATTCCGACTCCGAAGAGACGCGAGAATGGTTGGAATCCTTGGATGACGTAATTGACGTGCAGGGCCCAGAGCGCATGCAATTCCTTCTAAGAAAGCTTCTCGACAGGGCCCACCGCAAAGGCTTGGATTTGCCATTCACCGCAAACACTCCCTACGTTAATACCATAGCCGCCGGCTGGCAACCGGTTTTCCCAGGCGATCGAATCATAGAGCGTCGTATAAAGAGCTTAATCCGTTGGAACGCCATGGCTATGGTTGTCAGAGCCAATAAGAAGTACCCCGGCATCGGCGGGCACATCTCGACGTACGCTTCGGCCGCGACGCTCTATGAAGTCGGCTTCAATCACTTCTTCCGCGGACAGGGGGAGGGCTTTGAAGGAGACCAGATTTTTTTCCAAGGTCACGCGGCGCCCGGGATATACGCCCGAGCCTTTCTCGAGGGGAGGTTGACGTTTGATCAAATGGAGAATTTCCGTCATGAATTGGCCAAGTTGGGTGGGCTTTCGTCATATCCTCACCCCTGGTTAATGCCGAATTTTTGGGAGTTTCCAACGGTCTCCATGGGACTCGGGGCTATCACCGCCATTTACCAAGCGCGGTTCAATCGCTATATGGCCGATCGCGGCATCAAAGATACGGAAGCGTCAAAAGTATGGGCTTTCTTGGGAGACGGAGAAACCGATGAGCCCGAAACCCTCGGCGCTATCACATTGGCTTCACGCGAACGCCTGGACAATCTCATATTCGTGATTAATTGTAACCTGCAACGACTGGATGGACCGGTACGCGGCAACGGAAAAATAATTCAAGAACTCGAAGCCATTTTTCGAGGCGCCGGCTGGAACGTGATTAAAGTCATATGGGGCGATGACTGGGATCCCTTGCTGGCGCAGGATACGGACGGGATACTGGTCAAGCGTATGACCGAAGTCGTTGACGGTCACTTCCAAAAGCATACCGTGGAATCGGGCGAGTATATTCGCCGGACGTTCTTTGGCGATAGTCCGGCGTTGCTTAAGATGGTAGAGCACCTCTCGGATAACCAGCTTAAACGCTTGCGTCGCGGTGGGCATGATCCGGCCAAAGTCTATGCCGCCTACAAAGCCGCCGTCGAATTCAAGGGCGCCCCCACCGTTGTCCTTGCCAAAACTGTCAAAGGCTATGGACTGGGCGAATCCGGTGAAGGGCGGAACATAACCCACCAACAGAAGAAACTAAATGAAGCCGAGTTGCGGGAATTCCGAGATCGCTTTAATATACCAATCCCGGACAGCAAAATCATGGAGGCGCCGTTCTACCGACCGCCGGACACCAGCGAAGAAGTAAGATACCTGCTGGAACGGCGGCGAAAATTGGGGGGCTTTGTTCCTCAGCGCAAGGCCAACCAGACGCCGCTCGCTGTGCCTGAGCTTTTGGCCTTTCAGGAATTTTTCAAAGGGTCCAGCAAAGCCGTTTCAACCACAATGGTGTTTGTGCAGTTGCTGGCACAGCTCTTGAAAGATTCGGTTATCGGCAAGCGCATCGTGCCGATCGTTCCCGACGAAGCGCGTACCTTTGGCATGGAGACGCTCTTTCGCCAAGTTGGAATTTATTCGCATGTCGGCCAGGTATATGAACCGGTCGATTCCCATATGTTCCTCTACTACCGCGAAGCGCAAGACGGCCAGATCCTGGAAGAAGGCATTACCGAGGCAGGCTCGATGGCGTCTTTCACGGCGGCCGGCACGGCGTACTCCTCACATGGCACGGACATGATACCGTTCTTCATCTACTATTCCATGTTCGGGTTCCAGAGAATTGGCGATCTGATATGGGCTTTCGGCGATATGCGCGGCCGCGGTTTCTTGTTGGGAGGTACGGCGGGTCGCACCACGCTTAATGGAGAAGGCTTGCAACATGGGGACGGCCACAGTCATGTTCTGGCCGGTGTCATCCCGAATTTGGTTACCTATGATCCCGCGTACGCCTATGAAATTGCGGTAATCATTCAAAATGGCTTAAAGCGCATGTACCAGGATCGAGAAGATATCTTTTATTACCTCACGCTGGGTAATGAGAATTATCCGATGCCTCCTATGCCTGCCCAAGCCGAGGAAGGCATTCTGAAGGGTCTTTACAAGCTTAAGCCGGCCGAAGGGGAAGCCAATTGGCCAAGCGTACATTTGTTCGGGAGCGGTTCGATCTTGAGAGAGTCGTTGCGAGCCCAAGATATTTTAGCTTCTCAATTCCAGGTGGCCGCGGATGTTTGGAGCGTCACCAGTTATAAAGAGCTGCGTCGAGACGCCCTGGCCGTTGAACGCTGGAACCGCTTGCATCCCTGCGAAACTCAACGAAAGCCGTACATCACAACCATGCTGGAGAAGGAGCCGGCTCCCGTTATTGCGGCGACGGATTACATGAAGCTGGTTCCCGATCAAGTGGCCCGATGGGCGCCGATAGCATTTGTTTCCTTAGGAACCGACGGCTTTGGTCGAAGCGAAACGCGTGAAGCTCTGCGACGATTCTTTGAAGTAGACGCAGAGTCCATCGCCATTGCCGCGTTGCACGAATTGGCCAAAGAAGGAAAAGTATCTATGGAGCTCGTTGGCAGAGCCATCGCCATTCTTGGTATCGATCCCAACAAGAGTGACCCATTGGTTAGTTGACGGTGGGCGAGGTAGCCAATGCGCCAACTCCTATTGGTTTGACGTAAGTTGAAGCAGACCGCGCAGGCCGGTTCCGGACTCCGGCGAACGCAACTTCTGGAGAGCCTTCTGTTCAATTTGCCGAATCCGTTCACGCGTGAGGCCCAGGGTCTTGCCGACATCATCCAGCGTGTGCTCCCGGCGGTCGTTGGTTAAGCCAAACCGCATACGAATTATCGTTTCCTCGCGGGGGTTCAGAAACCTGAGCGCCGAGTTAACCTTCTCCTGCATGAGCCGATTCTCTACAAGAAGGGAGGGATCGTGGGTATAAGAATCCGCGACAAAATTCATGAGTACCGTCTCTTCGTTGTTCATCACCGGAGCTTCCAACGAGACCACATCGGCTGTCTCCTGCAAAAGCTTCTCTAAACGCCCGGCAGGAATCTTCATGATCATAGCCAGTTCCGTCGTCGAAGGCCGGCGCGAATGGGTCTTGGCGAACTTGCCAATGGCCTGGGCAACCCTCATATTGACCTCATGGATATGTACCGGCAGACGGATCAACCGCGCTTTGTCGGCGATGGCCCGGCTAACGGCCTGCCGTATCCACCAACTCGCGTAAGTTGAAAACTTGAATCCTTTCCTATAATCAAACTTGTCAACGGCCCGCATCAATCCCAAGTTTCCTTCCTGTATCAAGTCGATCAATTGCAAGCCGGGTGAGTGGTAACGGTACGCGATGGACAGGACCAGCTTCAGATTGGACACTACAAACTTCTCTTTGGCTCCGGCGATAACGGCTTCATTCTCTTCAAACTTCTTGTACAGCGCGAGAAACTCACTGATGCCGCAACCGGACCGGGCTTTGAACTCTCGCTTGATCGCGGCTGTAAGGTGTTTGCCAGCCGGCGCCGCCTTCGCCATGGCCTGGTATTGTGCGTTCAAGCGACGTACTACGCTTTTGAATTCCGAAAGCTGCCGATCGCTCCATGGAATCCGGTGAAATAGCTTGCCGAGTTGTGTTTGAATGGCCGCCACGCGGCTCTTGGATTTTTGTTTGCGCGCGGTCACCAGCGCTGACGCCACCTGTTTGATTTGAGCGAAATTCCTCTGTAAATTCCGGTAAGCGGAACGAGCCATCGGACGCGTTCTATAGCAGGAAGGATCGAGCAGCACTTTGAAATAACCCGAATTGGCCATCAACTCATTGATCAAGCCAAGCACACGCGCCAGGATCGGATCTAGACGTGCCAACACCTGCCATCGCGTCGTTTGTCCGAGTTCAATGGCTTTTGCCAGTCGAACTTCATCTTCACGGGTCAGCAATGCAAAACTCCCAACCGCTTTAAAATACGCGGCAAGGACGTTGAAGCCCTGATCGGTCTCTTTTCGCTTAATCTCGGCAAGAGGGTACTCCTCTCCAAGTGGATCCAGGTCCTGGGGGTCGGTCCCTAACGAGTCTTCCGACTCGTTGTAATTCTGTGCCGAAAGCGGGCCTTGGTCGTTTAATTCCTCTTGCAGGTCATTCATCCGAAACATTTTTCTTAAAACTCCTTCGGTCGATGGTCATGTGCGCCGAGCTGCCACACTGTCGCGCGGCTTATGGCGTCGTCTCTATGATAAGATGAGAAATTAGCAGAAAAAGATGTAAGAACCAAGAAAATTAATTGGTCGTATAACCGGCATTTTGTCCGCTCGGTCCTCGGAGAGTTCATCGCTGCGTTACCCGTTGATCATCGCCCTAATCGTTAGACGGAGGCGAGCCAAGATTAGTTCCAATCTTTTGCTCTACGGGATCACTTTTTGTCATTGATAAGGCAATGCTCCATTGAGTGAATGACTTTCATGTGGCTGAGCAAGGGGTCGCTTGTCCCGTTCAAGCTCTCCTAGCATCACCATAGAACTGCGGCCACGGGTACAATAAGCACGATCATAGCCAACGTCGAGTAGGCCCAGGGAATTTCACATCGAGCTTCTTACAGAACCGTGGTAGACCGTACCTGACCCAATTAGGCCAAGCCGTCCTCGCCGTGGGCTTAACGATAAAAGAAATGCTCGTCGTTCCTGAACTGGCCGGAATTAAATCTTTCGGCTATTAATTTCTTTTTCCATTTTGGCAAGAATCTCAGCATAAACGGACTAGGACCTCCCGCCATGCCTTCAAATTCAACGGGGCACCGGTAGTCCCTTCGTTTGCATCTAAGACCGGGCAATGGCTGGATACTTCCCGACCATGTATAATACTGCTCAGCATTATATCTTTAGGAGGTAATACCAATGGGAGATCACCGTTTTACTGTCGATAAACGGGATATGGCTTTTGTTCTGTTTGAACAAATTGACCTTGAGCGGCAATTGCTCGTTTGGGATCGGTATCGTGAACTCACCCCAGATTTGCTGAATCAAGTTATCGACCACGCCACAGAATTTGCGGCTAAGACCCTGGCGCCTCTAAATAGTGTCGGTGACGTGCAGGGCTGTCGATTTGAAGATGGCCGGGTTTTTGCTCCGGCAGGCTTCAAACAAGCCTTCCGGCAGTACTGCGATAACGAATGGCTGGGCCTGGCGGATGATCCGCAGCATGGCGGCTCCGGGCTGCCGTTGCCGATGGCCGTCGCCACCTCTGAGATCTTCATGGGAGCCAACCTCGCCTTTATGATGTATCCCGGCTTGACCCATGGCGCCGCCCGCTTGATCGTCACGTTCGGCGAGGACTGGATGCGGCGACAGTTTGTCCCCAAGCTGATGCGTGGCGAATGGACCGGAACCATGTGCCTGACCGAACCGCAGGTCGGAAGCTATGTGGGGGATACCCAAACCTCCGCCATTCGTCGGGATGGCCAGTATCTGCTCAAGGGCGTTAAGATTTTCATCAGCGCCGGTGAGCATGATTTGGCGGACAATATCATACACCTCGTTCTTGCCCGTACCGAAGGCGCGCCCGCCGGTATAAAGGGAATCAGTTTATTCCTGGTGCCCAAGTTTTTGGTTACTCCGCAGGGGGACGTTGGCGAGCGCAACGACTTGGTCTGCTCCGGCATCGAGCATAAAATGGGAATAAACGGGTCGGCGACCTGCACCATTAATTTCGGCGATAACGACCATTGTGTCGGATATCTGGTCGGCAAAGAGTGCCAGGGCATTGAGATCATGTTCCAGCTAATGAATGAAGCGCGTATCGCCGTCGGCATACAAGGGCTGGCGCTCGGCGCCGCCGCCTACCAAACGGCATTGTCCTATGCTAAAGAACGAGTCCAAGGAGTATCCATTGCGCAATGGAAGGATCCTTTGGCGGAGCGAGTTCCTATCATCGCGCACCCGGATGTGCGGCGGATGTTGGCTACCATGAAAGCCTATGTGGAAGGCCTGCGCGCGCTGCTCTACCATGTCAGCTTTTACCATGAAATGGCGACGTACCTTCCCGAAGCTGCGGCGCGCGAAAAATACCAGGATATGGTGGATGTATTGACACCCATCTGTAAAGCCTATTGCACCGACACCGGCTTTGATGCCACTCGTCTGGCCCTGCAAGTTCATGGCGGCTATGGCTACATAAGGGAGTACCAAGTTGAGCAGTTCATGCGCGACATGAAAATCGGCTCGATCTACGAAGGGACTAATGGAATTCAGGCGCTTGATCTGATTGGGCGGAAGCTGCCTCAGAAGAAAGGGCGGCTCTTTATGCAACTGGCCAATCATTTAAATGAGTTCGCCGAGAATTACCGCAGCCACAACACGGTAGGATTGCTCGTTGAAGCATGGACAAAAGCCAAGGACAGCCTGGTGGAAGTAACCATGCATATTGCCCAATTGGGCTTGGCCGGCAATTGGGTGTACCCGGCCTTATCGGCCACACCGTATCTCATGTTGATGGGCGACGTCGTCCTGGGATACTATCTCATCGACCAAGCGCGTGTCGCATCGGACCGCCAAACGCAAGGCTCGGCCAAGGACCAAGCTTTTTATCAAGGGAAAATCAAGACGGCCGAGTTTTTCATTTACAATATTCTGCCCGCGGTGGCGGCCCGTGCCTCCGCCATTAAGAGCGGCGACATGAGCGCCATGGAGATTGAGTTTTGACAGTTTGGAAATAAATTGGTCGTAACTGCTTAGTCCATGGAGGCGACACTGATACAGAACCGGGAGCGGTAGCGACCGGGTGCGCGCCTGACAACAACGTGCCGACCCGGTCGCTACCGCTCCCGGTTCTGTCAAGGCGGGCTTCCTCCTGAGTAGTTACAATTGGTCTATATTGGAGGCTTCAACGGCCGCTCGGACGCGTACTAGCTTTATCATGGCATGGACCGCTACGAGGACATTTGCTAAAAGTTGAAGTAAAGCCGGTTAGTCCTTGGCTATTTCCGATTCCACGGCGGAGCCCTGGGCGTCTTCCAACAGGTCGAAGCGTTTCTGCAATCGTTCCAGTTGATGGCAAATGGCCTGGTACTGCTCCTGAGTCGCCGAAAGTTTCGCCTGTACCTGGGTCAGCTTTCGATCCCTCTCCTTGAGGGTCTGATCTAAAGTTACTATCGCTTCGCGCGCGGCGGCTAGTTGTTCTTCGAGCGCCCGCGTCGATTCTCTCACGCGACCCGATTCGCGAATAAAAGCCCGAAGCCTTTCTGCATTTGACATGATTTGCTGAATACAGTGGTCGACGTCCGGCAGCGGCGTTTCGGTCATTATGGGCCGCATGGGAGCGCGATCAACGCGCGCAGGAACCGAAACTGAGAAGGCGATACTGGGAGGCGGCGCAAGATTAGGCGGTATGGAGGCGGATGCCCCAATGGCTTCCTCGACTGATTCCGCGGCAATTTCCACCGGAGCCTCCGGCGGCGTACGTACGGGGATCAAAGGAGCGGACGGCTGCGCCGGGAAAGGTTTATTTTCAAAACGGTCCTTGATACGCTGCGCAATAATTGGCCGCCAGTCTCGCTGCGTCTGATCATTAGGATCCGGCTCCGGCAATTCGCGCAGCAACGTTTCCAAGATCTCACGCATTCCGGCGGCACGGTCCATGTGTACCAATGCGATAAGCAGTAGAGGACGATCGGCACGTGTAAACCGTACAGGACTGGTTTGAGCCAACCGCGTAAGATAGGTTAGAACTTGTGTGAGGGAGACATCGGTGATTTGTCCGCTTTTCCAAACGCGGTTGGCGACTCGCTCAATTAGACTTGACAGCCATGGGTAAGGTCGCGTGCCATAATCAAGGGTTAGCGACAAGAGATAGGGCAATCCGCCATCGGGATTCAGCAGCGGGTAAGCATATTTTTCGAAGCGATCTTCCAAATCTTTCGGCGCGATGCTCTCCAGCACTTCAGCCAAGAGCCGCGCCGAATTGGGCGGGCCCAGTTTTAAATAGACTGAAACGGCCTGCCACAGCGAGGCGGAATCGATTTTTTCGCCATGGGCAATATAGGTGAGCAGCTTGGTTACTGAGTCAGACCGTTCCAAATCATTACGCTCTAAGTGCCGTTGAATTACTTCGATCAGGACTTGCGTTATCCGACGACTAAATTGGACGGTAGGTGTCAGTTGGTCTCGCAGCGCGGCAACTCCCTCCGCCGTAGACAGCAGACTAGTGAGCAGAATATGCAGTTGGTCCCTTTGGGAGTCGGACATTTTTTCTTTGATTTTTAGTCCAAATAGCGCCTTGATTCCTTGCTCTACATTCATATTCACTTTCACTCCACGTCATCGTCGGCGCGGATCGCCACACCGCAGTTTTTTAGTCACGAGATCCCTTCGTCTCACGAGTCGACGTAAGCACACGGAGCGTAGGAACTCCCGAATTTCGTCGGGTGCGAGCATTGGCAACCGTGCAAATAATTTGTTGAAGGACAATTGGCGGATTCGATGCCCATATCAACATAGTAATGAAGCTTTTTAAGTTTACTGGAAATTGGGAGGCTTGCAAAGACCTATTTTGATAACGGCCGTGATTTATTTTCTTTGCTGACGCCGTCCCCGCATCAAGATGAGTCTTTCCGTCGCCGGCCGCACGCGTCATTTCGCCACAATCTCAGTCGCCTTACTGACTCCGATCTCTATCTTTGCGATGAAACGCCCGGCCATTTTGGAGTCATCCGTCGATTAACTTCTTAGTCATAAAATTTGTGTTCTTGCCGGCAAAACATTTTCTGGAGGTCGGGGTTGGCCATTTATTCATGCGGGCGTTTGACGGTTTTGAAACCCCTCCAACATGGCCTTTCTCTTCTCACCACAGAGGCACAGAGTTTACAGAGGGAAACGGCCGTCATAGTCTTGGCTTCTCGGTGGCCTCTGTGCCTCCGCGGTGCATACTCTGTGGTTATCCCATGAAGTCCCCGGGCTATGGGATTGTACGTGTTTTGGCCTTCGTCTCCCCCGCCGCCAGCAGCCCCAGCAAACGGGACACAGGAAAGCGCAGCCCGCGCATGCAGTGCTTGCCGCCGAAGATATTAGGATTTGTTGTTATGTGTTGGAACAACATCTGGTTTACTTCTGCCGCTACTGTAACTCTCTGGTCGGGACGCGTCAAACACACCATCTTACTGGTCTGTGTCATTGTAGGCTTCAAGCCCTTTGTTCTTCCCATCCGAGTCTCCCTCAGTGTTAACCTGTGATGGGCGCCGCCAAGGCAAAGTTGTAATCCTTTGCTCGTATAGAGCCGATACTGGCGGGCCGCAATTTCGCTTGCAGTCCCCTAGGGTCTGTGCTATGTTGAAAACGTGAATTAAAGTTCAAAATGGCTCAGGTTTTGAGCCGTGCCGGCCGAAAGAACCCAGCCGTACTGAATTCCCAGCGGAGGCTAAGTAAGCTGTGGAAACCGGAAACAATTTTTCGAACCCTCTGGCAGGAATCGCGCATCAACGCTCAATCCTATCACCTATAATCGCCAATCACGCCGCTCGTTGCTCTCATAACGCCTTTCGGCGGAACCAGCGAAAATTAGTGCGACCAAAGGAGGACAGACTATGGTTAAGGTTTCCGAACTGATCAAAGATCGAACACACGTCTTCTCCGTGTGCGAACAGGACACGGTGCATAATGCCGCCCGGTATTTGCGCGAAAAAGCGGTGCGCGCCGTTGGGGTTTGCGATAACGCCGGCGCCCTGGTGGGCGTAATATCGCAGAGTGATATATCCGATAAAGTGGCTGCGGAAAACCGCTGTCCGGCATGGATCAAGGTTTCCGAAATCATGAGCCAAGAGATGGTTCGTGTTTCTCCCGAAACCGGTTTTGACCAGTGCTTACACTTGATGGAGCGCAATGGAATTTATCATCTGTTGGTGGCGGACCAAGAGGGTCGCTTCTACGGTATGATATCCGTTCAGGACCTACTCCAAGCCTTCGCCGACGATCAGAAGTCGCGCGCGGATATGCTGGAAGCCTACATCTTTACCAATAAATAGAGCGGCGGTTTTCACCGTTACTCGCTTTACGATAGCTCTTATTTGCTCTTCTTAAATGGCCCTGGTCCCGCGGTTTGATAGACGCGTTCTTTCGATTTCGCGGACATCTTAGCCAACTTAGCCGGGAGGAAATTCGTATGGAAATGCCGAAATTGCAGGATCAGCACCGTAAGCTGCATGTGCTGGCCGGGTCGTGGCTAGGCGAAGAGACGCTCTATCCATCGCCATGGGACTCCAACGGGGGTCACGCCCTCGGAAAGTTTAACGCTCGTATCGATCTGGATGGATTCTTTGTTATCACCGACTATGTCGAGGAACGCGGCGGCCAGGTCACCTATCGTGGGCATGGCGTTTACGGCTGGGATGGTGGCCAGAATTGTTACCTGTCGTATTGGTTTGATTCCATGGGCGGAGGGTATGCGGAACCGGCGCGGGGTCGGTGGGAAGGAAATGTTCTCACCTTTGAGAGCCGCAATCCCATGGGCTACTCTCGCTACAGGTACCAATTCGAAACCGATGTCTATTACATTTTTCGAATCGAGATGTCCCAGGATGGCGTTAAATGGGCGCCCTTCATGGAAGGGAATTACTTTCGCCAGCCGTAAATGGTTGTTGGAGAGCTCCGCACTTTCTTCGACGGCGCCGCTACGATGGGAACCTGAGAATCACCCGCCCGCGACGGCGCTTTTCGAGACTGTGTCAAGGCTGATCTTTGGACTCACGCCGATTCGCTAACCTATTTTGACGATTTCGCTGACATACTATTCGTAGCTCAAAGCATTCCTGGCTCTGGGGAGGAAATTATGAGAGAAACTGGAATCTTCTATGGCTCCGCGGCGAAAACGCGGAGAGTTTATTGTAGCGGGCTAGCCGCTTTTCTTCTTTTATTCATGTCGCAAGTCCTATGGGGAGATAACGGAATAGTTATTAGACCGGAAGCCTTGCTCAAAACGGGACCGGTTCCTGAGCGCCCATCCGCCTGGGTGCTGCCCAACGGTCGCATCATCACCCCGCTGGGTGTGCAAGTGCAAGTAGAGAATTTGCCCTTGGCCATCGTCGTCTCGCCGGATGAACGCTTTCTGATAGCCAGTCATACCAGCCGCGGCACGCAGTACCTTTCAGTGATGGACATTCAGAGCCGGGAAGTAATCCAACGCCATTCCGAAAGGTCGCTTTTCTTGGGGCTGAGAATCAGCGTCGATGGCCAGACGGTTTATGCGTCTGGTGGCGCTCAAAATCAGGTGTTGGTCTTCGACTTCTCTGCAGGCCGTTTAACCTTGCGCGACCGATGGGCGGTCACGGATTTTCCCGCAGGACTTTCGCTCTCCCCAGCCGGCGACGTTCTCTACGTAGTCAGCCAGTTGGGACATCGTATGACGGCCATTCAAACTTCTACGGGAACAGTCCTGGGTATGATCCCAACCGGCAAGGATCCAATGACCGTGGCCATTCATCCCAGCGGCGATAAGGCCTATGTAGCCTGTCAGCGCGAGAGTCAGGTTTGGGTTTTCGACGTTGCTAACCCGGAACAAATGGGACTCCTGGCTAAGGTCAACGTCCAGAAAAACCCAGAAGCTTTGGCCGTCAGCGACGACGGCTTGAGAGTGTACGCTGCCAACGCCGATGAAGATTCCGTGAGCGTCATCGACGCTTCGTCCCATCAGGTGGTGAAGACTATTGATTTGCGGCCCCAGAGCGAAGCGGCTTATGGTTCCTCGCCGAACGCGTTGGCCTTCTCCCCCTCGGGTGACCTACTTTATGTAGCGCAGGCGAGCGATAACAAGTTATCCGTCCTATCATTGCCGGAAGGAGAGGTGCTGGGCGCCATACCGACCGGATGGTATCCTACGGCGGTGGTCGTCTCCAGATCAGGGGACACTATTTTTGTCGCTAATGGCAAGGGCATCGGCACGGGTACGACGCGTTTGACCAACGTCAGTACCCTTCAATTTATCCCCACGCCGGGCCTTGAGGATCTCGAACGGCTCACGCAATGGGTCGAAGAAAACAACAGCCTGCCCGGCCGCCTTTTTGACATCGATAAAGCGCGGTTCAATAACCCGGTACCCTTATATCGGGGCGGCGCTTCACCCATCAAACACGTCCTGTTCGTAGTTCGTGAAAACAAAACCTACGATGCTCTGCTCGGCGATTTTCCGGGCGGCGATGGAGATCCCCGCAATTGTTTGTATTGCGGCGATCCTACTCCCAACCTGCGAGCTCTGGTGGAAAGGTTTGGCAGCGGCGACAACTATTACTCCAACGCCGAAGTCTCCACGCAAGGTCACGAAATAACCACGTCCGCAACCGTCAACACCTTTGTGGAAAAACTCTGGACGTCGCCCGATCGCGACGCTCGTCTTGAACTCGACATGGTTTTCAACCCTTCGTCATATCCGAAGAAAGACTTTATATTTCAAAATGCCCGCCGCCAGGGCGTGAGCTTTAGAGTCTACGGAGAGGCCGTCGGAACCGGAAAGGACCTATTAATATTTGACCCGCGTTACGTACACTGGGGCCTCCATGATCCGCCGGTGTTCTGGTTGATTTCCCGAGACGTTGACAAGCTGGATGAACGTATACGCGAGTGGGATTCCGGCCTGTTTCCGAGCCTGATCTATATGTTGTTCCCCAATGATCATACCTATGGTTGCCGATTTCCGTTCCCGGTTCCCATTTCAATGATCGCCGATAATGACTTGGCCACCGGAAGACTGATTGATTGGCTGTCGCACAGTCCCTATTGGAACGAGACCCTCGTATTTATCATTGAGGATGATCCGCAACAGGGCAGGGACCACGTCGATGCGCATCGCTCGATCATGCTGGCCGTGTCCCCCTGGGTAAAACGGGGTTACGTATCCCATGTCCATTACAGCGAGGCCGCTATTCATGCTACGATCCAACACATATTGGGTCTGCCTCCGCTGACCGTCTATGATGAGATCGCCCAGCCGATGTGGGACATCTTCACGCCCACGCCGGATTTTACTCCTTTCACGGCGCTCCCGCGCCGGATTCCTGAAGAAACATGCCCCCCTGGGCATGCCTTCGCCCAGGCTTCCAATGCCATGAATTTCATTGATCCGGATGAAGCCGAAGGACTGCAGGACTTGCTGTGGGAGTATGAGAAGCAAGTGCGACAACCGCCGTCCCAATCCGACGGGCTGACGGCGGAAGAAAGAGCGACGCCATGGCGATGGCTAAAAGTCTTCACCGAACTCTTGAAACTAAAACCGGCGAGCAAGGTAAGCAGCCAATGAAGAGATAAGTTGGGCCGGAGTAAGAACAACCTAAAGGGGTGTGACCCCATCACGATGTAAGCCCCGGTAGGGGCTCGAAGCCTAGGTGTTTAAAAGCTAGCTCCGTAAGAGTCCCCCAGCTTGTCGTAAAACGACACGCAGAACAACGATGAAACTGGGGAAGTTTCTAAGGAGTCCCCCAGCTTGCGATGACGGCAAGCGGATACCAAGATGAAACTAAGGAAGTTTCGTAACGGTTCGCGGGGTTCACTGAGAGCACACAAGAGACCCCCAGCGGAAGCTGGGGGAGACTCAGGCCCAGCCTACTCCGGCGACGCCCCACTCCCCCCACCCCCTCTCCCCGCCGGG
>JACOSC010000002.1 GCA_016179055.1 Acidobacteriota bacterium | reverse complement strand
GTGTAACTGCTCAGTCCATGGCGGCGGTTCCTTATCGGCTGGGTAGCCTCATGCGTCGGTGGTTGCACAATTCCGAAATTTGAAATCAGGAATCGCGTGGAAACCTGGAGGGTTTCCAGCGATTAGCCGGTGGTTGAGCGCAGCGATACCACCGGAACGCACGCCATGAAAACCGGCGCACCCCAGCGGGGTGCCAGCACGAGCTGTCTGGCCCTTGCTTGCACCCCTCCAGGGTGCCTCCGTTTTTCGTTCGTTGACCGGTGGTATCGCTGTCAAGCCTCCGGCTTGGTCGAAGGACTGGCTGAACAGCTACTTTTAATTTTACGGAGGTGGTCGTCCGTGTCCTTAGAATTCGCCGGCGAAAGACGAGCCTTCTGGCTTTTGCCGGCCCTTCTCGGTCTACTGATCCTCAACAACTACTTCTGGCTCCAGATCGACACCACGCCTCCCACTCTCGACGAGGCCGATCATCTCTCCAACGCCATCAGCCTCTACAAACACTGGTGGCTCGGCGTGCCGAAAGCTTCGCTGCCGTTCTACGAGCTCTTGCCGTACCCGCCGTTGACGGCGCTGGCGACCCATATGATCTTTCCGTGGGCAGGCATCATCCGCACATGGCGATCCTCTTCGTACAATCCATGTTTTCCCTGATCTTGATTCTGTCGGTCTACGAGCTGGCCCGCTTTTTTTGCCGCGATCCGGAAGCACCCCTCCTGGCCGGTCTTCTGGTTTTTCTTTATCCGGTCACCGCCATGGCGGCGCGCCACTACCTGCTGGATCTGCCGCTCACCGCCTGGACCGCGCTGGGCATGCTCTGGCTGATCCGCTTGCCGCGCAATGATTCCCTGAAAGACTCCGCCTTGCTGGGGCTTACGTGGGGCTTGGGAATGCTCACGAAATGGTCCTTGATTTTTTACCTTGCGGCACCGACGCTGATCATCCTCTTCCGTATGCGGAGAACGGTCGGGGTTTCACGCACGGCGACCCATTTAGGCCTGATCTTAGGTATAGCGTTGGCGATCGCGCTGCCCTGGTACGGCCCGCGCTTACCGTGGGATTCCTGCTGTTCGTGCCGGGCGTGCTGTTCTTTTTGCGCAAAGGCATCGACAGGGAGCGCGGACTGCTCCTGATCTGGATTTTGGCCTCCCTGGTTTTTCTTACCGCGCTACGTTACAAGCTGGCCCGTTACGCTCTACCCTATCTGCCGGCCGTGGCCCTCATCACCGTGACAGGACTCTATGAGATGCCCGGGAGGCGTCTACGCAACGTCTTCCTGATGGCCGTTATGGCTCTGCTGGTCGTTCAATATTACGCGCTGGGCTTTACCGCGTTCCGGCGCCCGCGTCTGTACTCGGTGGGACTCTTTCAGCCGGAACAGATCGAATTTTTCCCGACGCACCCTCGCCAGCAGGATTGGAAGCTGGAGGAAATGTTGGCGGAAATTACCGCAGGTTTCCAGCGCGCACCCGCTCAGAAGAAAGTCGTGCTGGTGCTGGGTTGCAATCATCCCATATATAACGGCAATACGTTTACCTACCTCTCCAACGCCCGGAATCTGGGTGTACGCTTCATCGGCGCCGAATACGCCCCCGACGCCGTCCAGGCGGCAACCGACGCGACAACGTCTTACATTCTGCTGGTGGAGGCGGCTCTGAGCTTCTTCGATGGAAACCGTGCCCGTGCCCTGGAAGCCGTGGAGAGGGTACGAACACAGCCGTCGCAGTTCAAGCGGCTGATCTCTTTCGATGTTCCCGATGGAGAGCGGATAACGTTATATGGGAAACCATAGAAAGATGGTGCGGTTTCATCAAACGGACCTACCGTGCCTTGAAAGTAACGGCTAGAGTCATTAGTTCGCTACGCGGCCCTGGAGTTTGGACATTTTGTTGGCCCGAAGTGCCGAGCCCCGCAGAGCGGGGCTCTACCGGGCATTTGAGCGCCGTTTACCGAATCAGCGCCGCCACACCGGCCTATAGCCGCATGGCCGCCATTAACCGAAACGAGCTATTGTACAGGTTTAATCAATTAAGACCGTGTACGAATTAAGTGGGCCACCGTACACGTAGTGATTATTTAGAACATGTTTTATGTATAGCTTATGCTATACTGGTAGCCTATAAGACAAGGTTTATGGCGCTATTCATGAAATCCTCTTCACGAAGTCTGCGTTTAAGCATGGCTTTGCAGAATCCGATTTTTATGAGCTCATCTCCGAACGGTATCTTAAACTCAGGAGCCAAAGAGGACTACCAGACCTATATGAGGTGATCGGGCAAAACTTCGCTGGAGAGTATTTGCATGTCATTTACCAAAAAGAAACTCAAGCGAAACGGATCAATGTTTTCCATATAAATGCTATGACCGAAACCCTCAGGCGAAGGTATCGGAGGTTCGTGAAAACATGAGAAAGCTTAAGCCAAAGAGTAAGAAACCAAAGATTCATGCCTTGGGGAAGGCGGCTACCGACCAGAATATTATTGAATGGGCGACCCAGCATGATCCCTTTGAGCGGCTGGAGGCCGCTAGCTCCACGATCGTGGAAGACCACTCGGATTTAAACCAGTTGCTGGAGAAGTCTCTGTATCAAGAAAATTCCGCTCAGCTTAATATGCGTGTACCACCGGCCATGCGAACGCTGCTCACGAAGTTAGCCAGAGAAAGAACTACGGAAGCCACGACCTTAGCTAGAATATGGTTAGTGGAAAGAATAAGGAAAGAGCTGGGCGGAGGGCGAAAGTAGTCTCTTCTCCAAAAAAATAATTGGCCGCTGCTGACTACAGTGTGCAATATGTGCGGACCATTGAAATTCGCTCGCTATCACAAGCGGGACCGTGCCGTGATTTCGCCGCGCATCATGGTTATGGCGCTTAAGCTGCGGAACTGCAATGCCGACGAGCTTGCTGCCGAAAAAAAGCTTTCAGAGGTTTGTTACACAGAGTTTGGGTGCGCCGACGCCGCGCTGTGTGACGCTCTGGTTAGCATTGTTATTCCAAATCACTGTGACGACTATTCGACGATCACAGTCACATACTCGCCCTGTGGTAGGTATTTCATGGCGACGCGCTCGACATCGGCTTTCGATACGTTGCGCCATTCGACGAGCGAGCGTTCGTAATAATCGTAGCCGAGGCCCTCGAATTCGTAGAGACCGTAGTAGTACGCGGCGCTGATGCGCGAGAGCCGGCGCATCAACACGCGGCCGATATGCGCATTGACGGCCTTCTCGACATCCTTGCCGGCCGGCACGGCCGTGCGCAGAGTCTCGATGTGTTGCCCGATCCCCTGGCGCACTGCCTCCAGATTTTTTGCCCGCGTGCCGATGGAGGCGATCAGCCAACCCCAATCGCCGCGCAAACCGATTGACGTTCCCACCGAGTAGGCCAGCCCTTTCTTCTCGCGCAACTCAAACGACATGCTCGCAGAAAGAATGGCATTCATGATCTCCAAAGCCGCCCGGTCGCCTGGCGCGACGTCACGGATAAGGGCGCCGAGGTAAAGATAGGACTGCTCTTTGCCCATCTTTTCAACAATCGGCGCGGTGGCTTGCGAAACCCGGCATGGCCGGGCGTCCAGAGGAGGCAGCGGTTGTGCAAGGCGGTCGAACAGCTTTTGTACTTGCCCGATAATTTTTTCGGCGGGCAAGTTAGTGACAATGCTGATGATTAGATTGTTGGGGGCAAAATACCGTTTGTGAAATTCCTCGAGATCCGCTCGCGTAGCGGCGGTGACGGTCGCCTCGGTTCCCATCACCGATTTTCCTTCCGGCAGATGCGCACACAGCGCCGTATAGAACTTCTCACGGGCGCGCTCGCGGGCGCTTTCGCGATTACGTCGAAGGAGATCGATGACCTGCGCTTTCAGTTTGGGCAACTCGGCCTCGTCAAAGGCCGGGTGATTGATTAAATCGGCGAGCAGCTCCAAACCCGCCTCATGGAATTCATCGATGGTTTCAAACCGGATGTACGAATAGGCCGGCGTGGTGTAGTAATCATCATAAGGGATCGACGGATCATCGCTCACTTTCAGGACCGCGCCCATGCTCTGTAGCGCAGCGGCTATCTCAGACTTGCTCCGATACCGCGTGCCTCGGGGCAGCATCTGATGCATGAGATCGGCAATGCCCGCCTGGCCTTGCGGCTCGCGCGCGGAACGGTCCTTGGCAAGGACGTGAACGGCAAACACGCGCGAGTCCTGATTTTCATTCACAATTAGGGTCAAACCATTGGGAAACACCTGCTTGACGATTTTGGCCGGCTTCTTCTCGGCCTTCTCACCGGACGCTTCCACGGGCTCAATCGAAGTGATAACCATCGGCTTCGGCAAGTACGCGGCGGCCACACGCCGCACATCCTCCGGCGTTACCTTTTCCAAGTTGACAGTCAACTCGGCGGCGAACTGGTAGGAGGCCATCGCCAGCAGCGGCGATAAGGACATGCCGTAATAATGCAGCTTTTCCGACAGAAAAATATCGTTGGTCTTGATGGACGTGATCAGATTGCGCAGCTCCCGGGCGCTGACTGGGTCCCGGCCCAACTCTATGAACGCCGCCCTGATCCGCTCTACAATGGCTTGCTTGGAGACGCCGGGCGCCGCCGAAACACTGAGCCTTAACGTGCCGCTATCTTTTCGGAACTCGTAGTCGCTGGAAACATGGAGCGCCGGTGGTTTAGCGCCTCCTTTCAGGGCAAGGGTCAGCGGCGCATTTTCTCCGGAGGTCAGCCACGCGCTCAACATGTAGAAAGGATAGAAATCGGGATCGGCCATGGCCGGCGCCGGTAGTCCCAAACGGAGGTAGCTGCGACCGGTTTTGGCCAATTGGACGTGCCACTCATCGCGCTTGGGTGCTGACGCTGCGGCGCGCATGCGGGGCGAGCTTGGCAGATCTTTGGCCGCGTACCGGCCAAAGTATTTCTTCAGGAGGTCCAGCATGGGCTCGGTCTTGAAATCCCCGATGACCACGGCGGCCATATTATTGGGAACGTAAAACGTTTTGTAGTGATCGAGTATTTGGTCACGCGTCAAGTGCGTGATAGATGTAACGGTGCCGAGGACCGGCATCGCGTGGGGTGTGCCGCGATAGTAGATGCGGCGAAAGTAGCGATTGGCCAAGCTCTCAATGCGATCGTTGTCTTTTCCGATTTCTTCGATCACAATGCCGCGTTCTTTCTCCAGTTTTTCCGGCGGCAGCGTCGAATTAAAAAGCATATCTGATTGAACGTCGAGGGCCTTTTCGACAAATTCCGCCGGGGCCAACACCATGAAGTTTGTGTAAAGATCATCGGTGTGCGCATTGTTATAAATGCCGTAGAAATCCGTCTCGCTGTAAAGCTGGTCTTGTGTGCGCTGTTTCGTGCCATTGAAAAGCAGATGTTCCAACATATGAGACACGCCGTTATTGGCCGGCGTTTCGTCGGCCAAGCCGGTTTTGACGACGGCGACGCACGCAATCATCGGGTTGGCATGATATTCGATGAGTGTGATTTCCAGGCCATTATCGAGCGTCACCGTGCGCCCGCCCGACTCGCTCGCCAGTGCCGCGCCAACGCCCGCCATCCACAGAACGATGCCTAATCGCAAATAGACCATCATGATTTCTCCTCGTAAAAATTGGCTATCATTATGATGATGCCGACCGACGATTGTCAAGACGCCGCCGGCCGGTGCCGGTGGAAAAACAGATCCCTCGCTACGCTCGGTATGACACTACAAGGGATATCTTCTCAATAAGTCGGGGTATACTACAGGTTCGGCAAATTAAAAAACCAGTAATCGGAAGAGATCACCCCTAAGAATTTAAACCACCAAGACACCAAGGACGCTAAGCATATGTGGTGTTTATCTTGGCGTCATGGCGGTGCATAGGCTCCATTTTACCACTCGCATTATGGCTCGTTGCTCATTATAGATGTTTGGCATTTACTCCATAGCGATTGGCGGCGGGGCGCGAAAACAATCCCAACGGGATTCCGTCTCAAAGCCCAGGGTTGCGAGGCACGAGCTACCCTGGGAAAAGGTCGGCGGACATTGGCAACCCCAACGGGGTTGCGTCGGTTCCTCGGTCGTGCCGCAACCCCTTGGGGGTTGTATCCATT
>JACOSC010000008.1 GCA_016179055.1 Acidobacteriota bacterium | reverse complement strand
TCCCACCCCACCTCGCGGTGGATGCAGTTACATTTGGTTACAGGCCGGAGAGCGTTTACCTGGAGAGGACTTGCACCTCTCTGGCCATGCCTACTCTTAGGCGCACTAGGCCGTCCTTTCAAGTCCGGTATAACCGGACACCGGAGAATTCGCGTCGCGTAGCGACGATTGACAAGAGCACGGCCAGGATTCAACCGTCGCTACGCGACGGAGAGCATGCTCGACCGCCACCGGCAGGCCCTAAAGGACCTGCCTACAGTCAGTGGTCCCTACGGGACCATATCGGCTGGGTAATTGCGATAAAATAAAGCCGATGGTAGTTGTGCCAAAGTATGTTTCGTGGATCGCTATAGCGCTTTTTGCGCTGGCGGCCCTTCTCCCGCTGATCTTTATGGTGGCCGGCTCGTTGGTCGTCGATGGGCGGGTTTCACTATCCAATTATAGAACGCTACTTAGCGATTCCGGACAACGCGCGCTCTTATTTAACAGTGTGCTGCTAGCCTTCGGTGTTGCGCTCGGCGCTTGCCTCATCGGAGCGCCGCTGGCTTTTTTACTGCAAAGGACCGATTTAGTTTTTAAGAACTATCTTCGTTACGCCTATCTGCTCACCCTTTTGATCCCTCCGTATATGAGCGCCGTGGCCTGGATCCATCGGCTCGGCCGCTATCAGTGGCTGAATCAATTTTTTGTGAATATGTTAGGAAAAGATGAAGCCGTTTTATCGGTATACAACCTTCCCGCCGCCATATTTGTACTGACGTTATACTACTTTCCCTTCATCACGTTGATGGTCGAAAGCGGCTTACAGACTATGAACCACCGTTTAGAAGAGGCCGGAAGCTTATGCGCGTCGCCGGCAACGGTTCTTAGAAGAATCACGCTTCCATTAATTTACCCCTACCTGGCGTCGGGCGCCATTTTTGTCTTTATTTTCGCCATCACCGAGTATGGGGTGCCGGCACTACTGGGCCTCAACGTCTATACGGTTGTGATCTTTGCACATTTTAGCGCTTATTACAATGAAGCCGCGGCTACCGCTTCCGCGATGCCCTTAGTAGCAATCACCGTAACCCTCGTGGTGTTGCAAAGGCAACTTATGGGAAACCGGTCGTACGTGACGATGGAAAGCCATACGGCTCACCCAAGCCGTATCCGATTAGGAAAATGGCAGGGGCTGGGCTTGACCTTCAGCCTATGCATTATCTCTTTATCCGTGGTTGTTCCCATCGTAGATCTTCTCATCGGCGCCGGATCGCTGTCCACTTATCAAGTGGCGTTAAAAACCGCAGAAAGACAGATCATTTCCAGCTTCTTGTTATCGGCCGTCGCGGCGACGCTCATTGTGATTCTAGCTTTGTTCATCGCCTATTTCATCGAAAAAAGCCCCGGACGAGGCGGGTCGACGATTGACCTGCTGACCGTTCTCCCTTTCGCGTTTCCGGCTACCGTTTTAGGCATTGGGTTGATAAAAACCTGGAACCGGCCGCTTACACAGTTTATCTATGGGACCTATGGGATCATCGTGATCGCGCTGATTGCCCGATTCATTCCATTTACGATACGGGTTATCTCCTCCACACTTAAAAGCCTGAGTAAAAATTTAGAAGAAGCGGCCGGGTTATCCGAGCCTCGTTGGACCAGAAATTTTTGGAAGATCCTCGTCCCACTGTCGCGACCCGGCCTGATCGCCGGGTGGGTAATCGCCTTCATCCTGAGCTCCGGCGAGATCGGCGCGACCCTGCTCGTAGCGCCGCCGGGTGAAGCCACGTTGCCGATTCGTATACATACGCTGTTGCATTACGGCGCCAGTAAAATTGTTTGCGCGCTGTGCGTCATAGCTATCATCATGACTTTTTTGCCGGTGGCGATTTTGGTCTCCTGCTTGCGGCGACTAAGAAAGTTTGAGGGCTACGTTTGATCGAGCTAAAAGGTATATCAAAAGGCTATCGAACGATTCCGGTTGTGGAGAATATTTCGTTTGAGGTCTACCGCCGGGAGTTCCTCTCGATTTTAGGGCCATCCGGAAGTGGAAAAACAACCCTATTGCGTCTGATCGCCGGCTTGGAGAGGCCGGATTCCGGAGAAATAACAATTGATGGTTTGACCGTCAGCTCTCCGCATACCATGATGGCGCCTCTCCAGCGCAGAGTCGGGATGATTTTTCAGGACCTGGCCTTGTGGCCGCACATGACGGTAGTGGAACATATAGAGTATGGCTTGCGATCGAAAAATATCTCCCGGGAAGCTGAAAGAAGGAAAGTCGAGGAGACCCTGCGTTCTGTAAATTTACAGGAGCATGGGAAGCGCTACCCCTACGAGCTTTCCGGCGGGGAGAAGCAGCGACTGGCCATCGCCCGAACGATAAGTTTGGAGCCGAGAATTCTGCTGCTCGATGAGCCACTGTCCAGTCTCGATCCGCTGCTTAAGCAAGCGATGCAGCGTCTTCTGTGCGATCTGCGGGAAACGCGGGACATAACCTGCATTTACGTCACTCACGACCCGCGGGAAGTCATGAACTCGGTCGGTAGAATGATACTCTTAAATAAAGGAAAGATTGAGCGACAGGGTTTCTACGAAGATATAAGACGCAACCCGGCGTCAAGATTTGTGGAGGCGTTTCTCATGGGAACCAAGAAAGAGGGCGTGGAAGCTTCACCGGACAGGAGTGAGACATGATAGTTTTATTATGGCTGCCGATCTTTTTTGGCCTTTTGACGGCCGAAGAACCTTGGCCTTATCTGGAAAAGAACTTTCTCGAGTTGCAAAAAACGAAAGCCGACACGTCGCACACTTTTTCGACGTGGCAAGGGCTGGAAGTCGACAAATGCGCGTCGGCCTGGCTGATCAAGCGGTTTGTGGATAAGGAAGCGGTATTCAAATTTTTCCCTAAAGGAGACGTCATTCATGAGGGCAGGGCTTTTGATACGCCGGATGCGGATTTGAGGAGATATCAAAGCCTGTCCACGTACGAATCCATCTTGAAGAAATTTCAAATTAAGGATCCGGCGGCCGTCCAAATCGGGAAAATTGTCCACGATATTGAGCTTGAGTACTGGAACAAGCCGGCGGAGAAACTAGTGCGGGAAGTAAAAGTAACTATTAAGGAAATCTTACGCGCCGCCAACGACAATCACGAAGCCTTGGAAAAGAGCTTCGTTTATTTTGACGAACTCTACAAGGGGCTTAAGGCAGAGAGCGCCAAGTAA
This sequence comes from Acidobacteriota bacterium, assembly GCA_016179055.1. Classification (GTDB taxonomy): domain Bacteria; phylum Acidobacteriota; class UBA6911; order JACOSC01; family JACOSC01; genus JACOSC01. Next base: position 5,588 of record JACOSC010000008.1, on the reverse strand, counting down.
AAGAGTAGTTTTTTGAAATTCTCAAGTCGTTCTTCATTGAGCCGCTTGGCAACGAAAGTCCAGCCGCTTTTCACGGGTCGGTATGAAATTCCCATTCACCCGGCACTGTTGGAAATTTGGAGTGACCGCACAGGTTACCTGTGAAGGCCAGCGCCGATTTCCCCGTTGAGAGCCAGTGATTGATCTATCGCATAGCTGGGGCATTCGGGTATAATAGCTAGGGTTTACGAAGTGAACGGAGAAGCTTGTAAGGCACGGGACGAAATCAGCCTTCTGGATGGGAGAATTGTATGTCCAAATGGTTTTTGATTTCGATCCTGATCTTAAGTCTGGGATTTGTTGTTGGCCACGCGCAATCTTTGGCCGACTTGGCTAAAGCGGAGCGGGAAAGGCAAAAGAAGCTAAAATCGAACCCCGTAACACGGACAAAGGTAATTACCGAGCGCGACTTAAGAAAGACAAACTCAGCCGCGCAGCGGAATGGCATGAGCGCCGATCCGAAAGAAAGCAGCGACGACCGCAATCGAAGCGATTTACTGAGCAAACCCTCGCTGTCCACGGGTTTGACGGATCACAATGGCCGGAACGAATCGTACTGGCGTCAGCGTAAGGCAACCTTGCAAAAGGAACTGGACCAAGTCGAGCAGGGTATCAAGGAAATCGATGATTTCCTGGGTAGGCACCATGCCACATATACTTTACAAAGCCTGGCGCCCATGAAGAATAAACGAGAGGAGAAGGCCAAGCAAGCCGAAGCCATCCGTCAAAAGATGAAAGAGTTGGAAGATGAGGCGCGTCGGGCCGGCGCACCGCCCGCGTGGTTGCGTTGAAGGGGCGGCACTTCCGCTCTCCTCGGTTTATGAAGCCATTGGTCAAGAAATCATGGTTGCCGGTCGCGGCGAAATAATCTTATTCCACAAAGATGTAAAGTCGCTCGTAACGATCTCGGAGAATCTCCTATGAACAAAGTAGTGCAGGCGGCTATGGAGGCCGTAAAGGACATCAAAGATGGCGCCCGAATTATGATAGGCGGGTTTGGGCTTTGCGGCAACCCCGACAACTTGATTGAGGCGTTAAGGGAGCTGGGGGTCAAACACTTGACCGTGATCAGCAACAACGCCGGTACAACGGACTACGGGATTAGCATTCTTCTGCGGACCCGCCAAGTCCACAAAATGATTTCTACCTACGTCGGCGAGAATACGATTTTCGAACAACAGGTATTAGCCGGAGAACTTGAGGTCGAATTAAACCCGCAGGGTACGTTTGCGGAGCGCATACGAGCCGGCGGCGCGGGGATTGGCGGGTTCTACACGCCTACCGGCGTGGGCACGATGGTCGCCAACGGCAAAGAAACTCGGGTGATTGACGGGAAGACCTACGTCTTGGAATCCGCGCTCAAAGCCGATTATGCTTTTGTCAAAGCCCATAGAGGTGATAGCTTGGGCAATTTAATTTATCGAAAAACCGCCCGAAACTTTAATCCGATGATGGCCACGGCGGCGAAAACAACCATTGCCGAAGTTGAGCATCTGGTCGCCCCCGGCGAGTTGGATCCTGACATGGTGCATACGCCGGGCATTTATGTGAAGCGCATCTTTCAAGGCGTTTATGACCAGAAACGGATCGAGCGGCGAACCGTGCGACCACAGCATGGAGAACGACATGGATAAGAGAGAGTTCATCTGTCGGCGAGTAGCCAAGGAATTGAAAGACGGATATTACGTCAATCTCGGCATCGGCATGCCTACCCTGGTGGCTAATTACATCCCGGAGGGCGTGGATGTAATCATTCAGACCGAGAACGGCATGATGGGAGTGGGTCCTTATCCCGAGGAAGGCCGCGAGGATGCCGATCTGATCAACGCGGGCAAGGAGACCGTTTCCGAGCTAGCCGGCTGCTCCTATTTCAGCTCCGCCGATTCCTTTGCCATGATTCGCGGCGGACACGTAGATGTCACGGTCCTCGGCGCCATGGAAGTCTCCGAAAAAGGGGACTTGGCCAACTGGATGATCCCAGGGAAAATGGTCAAGGGAATGGGCGGCGCCATGGATCTAGTGGCCGGCGCGCAGCGCGTGATCATTGCGATGGAACATGCGACCAAGAATGGAGAGCCAAAAATACTTAAACACTGTCGGCTGCCGCTAACCGGCGTTCAAGTCGTGGACTTGATCGTTACCGAATTAGCTGTCATGGCCGTAACCGAGAGCGGCCTTGTGCTTCGTGAAGTAGCCCCTGGCCTGACACCCAATGATGTGCAACGAGTCACCGAACCCATTTTGCGACTCCCTGAGAATTTGAAAGTCATGTCGGTATGATCGGCAACAGGCTCAGTTTGTCGGAATCGCCTAGCCAAGGTTTTACTGGAGCAAGGCGCCGGCGTGGTCGTTTCGACTTTAAATTCGGGGGGTGAGCCACCGTAGCTCGTCTACGCAGTAGACCCGCATGTTTCAAGGAATGAATCCGCGGCCATGATGAAGCAAAGGGCAAGAGCCATGGTTGTGGCTGATCTGCAAAACCCCAGAGAGAAACATTGGGGAGCCTTGATCAAGATCGACGCCAACGGCCTATGGCTAAGGGGATTGAACCTGGCCACCTTTGACGATTGGATACGCCAATTCTCCTCAGAGGAAGTCTTGGAGACGGCGCCGACGGATCATATAGGCTTATCTACCTCTTTCTTTCCTATGCATCGAGTGGAGCGGGTAACGCTCGACGAGCCTGTGGGAGATATACCATCGTACATAGGACGGCTTGAGGAACATATTGGGCGAGAGGGGGCGCAGCGGATATTTGCGCGGCAGATTCCTTTGACTTCTCCTGGCGACCTCACGAAAAGCGAGACAAAGACCGCGTCTTCCGAATGAATTTCGCAGGATGGAACGCCTAATTATGAATTTAGAAGACAAAGAACGAAAACTGATTGGAATCCTGAGCCGCTATGATTCCGTAATCGTCGCGTTTAGCGGTGGGGTCGACAGCGCCTTACTGGCCTATATGGCTAACAAGATTCTGGGGGAGCGTGCCGTGGCGGTAACGGCCTTCAGCCCCAGCGTGTCGGAACGACAGCAGCAAGAGGCGATCGAATTTGCCCGGCAGTTTAACCTGCGTCACATGGTTATCCATACGGAGGAAATGGAGGTCGATGCGTATCGCGCCAATCCGGCGAATCGCTGTTATTTCTGCAAGCATGAGTTATACAGCAAGCTATCCCGCCTGACCACGGGCTTTGGGCAATCGGTGATTGCCGATGGGACTAACGTCGACGACCTGAGCGATGTGCGTCCGGGCCGCTTGGCCGCCGGCGAGCTACAGGTTCGCAGTCCATTCGTCGAAGCTGAGCTGACCAAACAGGACGTGCGCGTTTTGTCTCGCAAAGCAGGCCTGCCCACCTGGGACAAACCGGCCTCGGCGTGTCTCTCTTCGCGCTTCCCCTACGGCATAGCCATAACAGAAGAACGGTTGCGTGTGGTAGATCGAGGGGAAGAGTTGCTGCGCAATCTGGGCTTCCGCACATTCCGTGTGCGGTACCATGAGCAATTAGTTCGGCTGGAGATTGCCAAAGCCGAACTGCCCCGCGCCCTGACGGTGGATATGGCCGAATTATTTTCGGAAGAATTTCGTAAGCTAGGTTTCACGTTCGTGACTTTGGATCTATCCGGTTACCGCAGCGGTTCATCCAACGAAGCCCTGTGTGAGATTCAACAGGCTTCGCAATAGAAGTACTGGCGGCCAGCCATGCTGGTTGATCTGAGATTCGATCATAAGCCAATCAGACGGCAGCGGAGCCGGCCCCGCACGAGGGGTCTGGAATTTGGACATTGGCCACAGCCCCGCGCGATCCTTTCATCCTCACCACTTCGAGTAGGTGCCCCGCCATAGCCCGAAGCTGGTTCGCGTAGCTCTGAAGGAGCTAGCTATAATGATACCCTACGGCTCGAGAAATACGTATGGAAGAAAACGACGACGGTCTAGGAATTGATCTCCATTAGTGCGCCCTTTCAGGGCTTGCGTGCTGAGGAGGCTTTCTTTCCAGGGGCTGCGCTGCGCTTGCCCCTGGCTATTATAGAGCGCTCCTTCGGAGCTTTGGATTGTGAGCGGTACCCCACTCCCTACAAATGTCCAAACTCCAGAACCCCGCGGGACTGGATTTTAGCATCTTCGCGTTTCTTATGATCGAACTTCAGGCTCGTTGAGTCCTAGGCTGGATTTTTATTTATGAAGATGTATAATTGCGCTTTTGCATATTAGGTTTAAGCTTCCCCACAATTGAAGGGTTTGCGCGCCGTTACGCACGTGACAGGTGGGTGAGCGTAGCCGGTTTGACAAGAGGTAAGATCATGCCGAAAGAATACATACCAATCTTGCTATTCTTATTGGTTGCGATCAGCGTGCCAGTGCTGGGTTTGTTGGCCGGAAAAGTCATTCGTCCGGGCGGCTTTTTCTTTCGGGCCAGTCGCAACCCAGCCAAGTTGACGCCCTATGAATGCGGCGTCGATACCGAGGGCAATGCTCGGGACCGCTACGGTGTACGATTTTATATCATATCGATTCTTTTTGTCGTGTTCGATGTTGAGACGGTTTTTCTTTTCCCCTGGGCAATCATTTACAATAAGCTGGCGCTATTTGGATTGATTGAGATGCTGATTTTTCTGGGTTTTCTCATTATCGGCTACATCTATGTTTGGCAGAAAGGAGCGTTAGAGTGGGTCTAACGGCTGAGATTGAACTGGGCAAGGAACTGCGCGAACGAGGATTCGTTACTACTACAATCGAGTCGGTGTTCAATTGGGCTCGCAAATCATCGCTATGGCCGATGACGTTTGGTCTGGCTTGTTGTGCGATTGAGATGATGGCTACCGGGGCGGCTCGCTTTGATATGGATCGATTCGGCGCCGGAGTCTTTCGCCCCTCCCCGCGACAGTGCGATCTGATTATTATCGCCGGAACGGTTACCTTAAAAATGGCCCCGGTTATCAAGCGCGTGTATGACCAGATGCCGGATCCCAAGTGGGTCATTTCTATGGGAAGTTGCGCCAATGTGGGCGGTCCCTTCAACACCTATTCCACGTTGCAGGGCGTTGACAAAATTATTCCTGTCGATGTATATGTGCCGGGCTGCCCGCCCAGACCGGAGGCATTGCTTTATGGCCTGATGAGACTCCAGGATAAGATTGCGCAGAGTCCTTTGTTTCCTATTTCTTGAATTTGGCGATAGAGTGATACGTTGGCGATTGGCTCTGATCGAAATTTCCGTTTCTGTGCCGTAGTGACCAAGTGTGACCCGCCCAGGCCTACCCGCCCGATCGGGATAGAAACTGAGCGCCCAGCACCGTAGGAAGAGAGTTTCCAGTTCCGCCGCTTTCGCTTTGGCGAGTGGGTTCCTAGTTCCTCCATAGTCTGTGTTTCCCAGAGCCCCCCAATGATCCCGGACGGTCGGATTTCCCGAATCCGGTTCGAGGCCGCAGCGTCGGCTAGGCGCCTTCCACCGGGGATCGCAAAGCTTAAGTCCATGACCGACATTCGCTCCGTAACCCGATGTTTGCGCTCTGCCTAGCACCCTCTGGGTTTGTCAGGTCTTCTCCGG
>JACOSC010000001.1 GCA_016179055.1 Acidobacteriota bacterium | reverse complement strand
TTAGGCTGGATTACACGGAGATACCGAAGAGCAATGCGCGGGGCGATCCCCGTCCTCTGCGCAACCCCCGTAGGCTCCAGGCGGCAACGTGGGGGCTTATCGTAAGTTTGGTTCGAGGGCTACTCGCACCCGGCCCTTAGCGATTCCAGGTTTGAACGGGAACACTCGGTTTCCCATCACGGTGTGGCGACCGGCCGGCGATTATTAGATCACTTTGAGGAGGGTGTGGTTTTTTCCTTGTCCTCTTTATCCTTCTTGCGCGGCTTGAACTCGGTACCGAGCACTTCGATGAGGGCCATTGCCGCGCCGTCGCCGTCGCGATGGCCGAGCCGGATAATACGCGTATAGCCGCCGTGGCGATCCGCAAAACGCGGCGCCAAGATGGAAAATAGATCCTGCACAACCTTGGCTCGACGGATAAAGGCGTAGGCCTGGCGCCGCGCGTGCAAGGATTGCCGCTTGCCCAGCGTGATCATCTTTTCGGCAATCGGCCTAATCGACTTAGCTTTGGGGAGGGTGGTGACGATCCGGCCATGATCCAGCAAATCTGTAACCATATTGCGAAAGAGCGCCCGGCGATGTTCAGACGTTCGACCGAGTTTTTTTCTTCCAACCAAATGACGCATATAATCTCCGTACCGGCTAAACCTCAGGAGGACCGTCGGCCACCGAAGCTTTGCACGTGCGATCGCCGGCGTTTATTAATTTCCCCGGCCTTCTCACCCGAACATTAGGATTGCTTTTCGGGCCTTAGCAACTTGCCATCTTCGCTGAGCCGCATGCCGAAAGCCAGGCCCATTGAGGTCAAGATCTCTTTAATTTCATTCAAGGATTTTCGTCCAAAATTCTTGGTCTTGAGCATCTCGGCTTCGCTCTTTTGCACAAGCTCGCCGATAGTCTTGATATTGGCATTCTTTAGACAATTATACGATCGTACGGAAAGTTCCAGCTCATCAACCGAGCGCAGCAAGTTCTCGTTAAGCTGCTGGATTTCCCTGTCGACTTCTTCTTCCACAAAAAGCGGCTCTTCTTGGAAGTTAATAAAAATCGCCATGTGATCTTTAAGAATTTTTGCGCCGCGGGCAACCACTTCCTGAGGCGTCAAACAGCCGTTGGTCCACACATCAAAAATGAGCCGATCATAATCCGTGGTCTGTCCTAAACGGGCGGCTTCCACTTGGAAATTAACTTTGCGCACCGGCGAATGAACGGAATCGACCGGAATATACCCCAACACGAGATCCGAGTCAAAATTCTCGTCGGCCGACACGTAGCCGCGCCCGAGCTTCACACGCATTTCCAACTTCAGCGTTCCCCCCTCGCTGAGCGTCGCTATGTGAATTTTCTTGTCGAGAATCTCCACTTCAGGATCCGGCTTAATATGCCCGGAGAGCACTTCACCAGGTTCGTCTACTTCCAAATAGACCGTTTTCGGACGACCCGCTAACAACTGGATGGGAATCTGCTTGATATTCAAGATAATGTCAGTCACATCTTCAACCACCCCGGGAATGGAGGTGAATTCGTGCAGCACGCCTTCAATGTGAATGGCCGTGGCGGCCGCGCCCTCAATCGATGAGAGCAGAATTCGACGCAGCGCATTGCCGATGGTTGTCCCGAAACCGCGCTCAAACGGTTGCGCATAAAAATGTCCATAGGTACGGGTCAAGGTCTCGGCCTCGCACATCAACCGTTTTGGTTTTTGAAAACTCCTAGTGGCCATGTATCGTCTCCTAAACACCCAGCCCTAGCCCTGCGGATGGCAGGATTCAGATTGCGGAATTGGCGATGTTAACCTCCGCGTAACGAAATCTTGAACTAAGCCACGATTACCGACGGCCCGGCTCACACTTCGCAATCTGAAATCATTAGGTCTGGCGCTATTTTGAATAAAGCTCAACGATTAGTTGCTCTTCAACGAGGTCTCGCACATCTTCGCGTTTCGGGGTGCTTAAAACTGTCCCGCGCAGAGTCTCTGTGTCGAGCGTCAACCATCCCGGGACGCCGCCGCGTGTCTGCAATGACTCAACCGCCTGAATCAGCGTAGGAATCTTGGTGCTGCGCGGGCGAATGGATATGGTGTCCCCTTCGCGAACCGTATAAGACGGGATGTTCATTTTCCGCGAACCGATCGAGACATGTCCATGCCGGACCAGTTGGCGAGCTTGCGGTCTGGACGTGGCAAACCCCAGTCGATATACCACATTATCCAACCGACGCTCCAACAAAGAAAGCAGGTTAGCGCCAGTGATTCCTTTTTGGCGCTCTGCCCTGCGGAAAGTAATTCGAAACTGACTCTCCAGCACGCCGTATATGCGTTTCACTTTCTGCTTTTCCCGTAACTGCAGACCATAACCGGATACTTTTCCTTTTCGCTGATTCCGCCCATGCTGACCGGGAGAAAAGCCGCGTCGATCAATCGCGCATTTTTCCGTGTAGCAGCGGTCCCCTTTCAGGAACAGCTTTACCCCTTCTCGCCGGCAGAGCCTGCAAACCGCGCCACGATATCTTGCCAAGCAAACCTCCATCAAAAGAGAAAAACTAATAAAATTTCGGTTAATCCACGACAGGCTGTCGTCTTATTCTAAAAAGCATCGCAATAACGACCAACGGCAACTGCGTCGAAATTGCGACGCCTCCATCATACCCGGTAATATACGCGCTAATACTACCACGCGGAGCGTCGGAATTCTACAGGCGACTCCCGCGGTGGCACTGGAATTAGTGCGCCGCATGATCTTTTTATTCAGACCTACGCGTCGACGGATTCGTGAACCCTACTATCCCCACTACACGCGTCTTCGTTTGGTGGGGCGGCACCCGTTATGCGGAATAGGCGTCAAATCCTTAATCGTCTTAATCTCCAACCCGGACTGCTGTAGGGCGCGAATGGCGGATTCCCGACCGGCGCCTGGTCCTTTGACCCTTACCGAAACGGACTTCATGCCTCGATCACGGGCCGCGCTCGCCGCCGTGTGGGCGGCTTGCTGCGCCGCGAACGGAGTGCCTTTGCGGGAGCCCTTAAAGCCGGCGCTGCCCGCGCTGGCGGTGGAGATAACGTTCCCTTGCGTATCGGTCAAAGTAATTACCGTATTATTAAAACTTGCCAATACATAGGCAATACCATGAGGAATCAACACCCGGTCCTTTTTGCCGCTTTTCTTCTTTCCTGATTTCTTTGCCATAATAATTCCTTAGCTGATCATAACCACACACGGACGCCAAACGGAACGCCCAGCCGCAACGATTCGCAAGGGGAGCGTCGGCGCTATGCCGCTAGGGCCGCCTACTGCGTTCTTAGCGTTTCGATCCCAATGGTTTTCGTGGCCCCTTGCGGGTACGCGCGTTGGTATGAGTGCGCTGTCCACGCAAAGGCAACCCTCGACGATGCCGCAACCCACGATAACTTCCAATATCCATCAAGCGCTTTACATTGACCGAAATCTCTTTCCGTAAGTCGCCCTCAACTTTATAGTCGCGCTGAATCACGTTGCGTATGCGCAACACCTCTTCGTCGGTAAGATCCTTTACCTTAGTATGGATATTCACTTGCGCGGTGCTCAAGATGCGCTGGGCCAGCGTCGTCCCGATCCCATAGATATACGTCAGACCAATGGCCACCCTTTTGTTGGGTGGTATATCCACCCCAGAAATTCTTGCCACAGTGGTTAATCCTCCAAATGCCCGCGCGCCGCGACTTCCGCCGACGCGGCACTGACTCTCGACACGGCCAGGCTGCGCGCTTAGCCTTGACGCTGCTTGTGCTTAGGATTCTCGCATAAAATCCGTATGACGCCTCGCCGCTTAACAATCTTGCACTTAGTGCAAATACGACGTACCGATGACCTAACTTTCATAGCTTTTTCATTCCTATTCCCGGATCATTTCCGTACAATGAATACCCTTATCAGCCGATCCGCAATACGCGCTGTGCGCGCTCGCCCGCCGTTCGATTCGGCATGCCCATGAGAATACAAGCCATTATTTAAATCGATATATTATTCTGCCGCGCGTTAAATCATATGGCGAAAGCTCGACAAGTATTTTGTCGCCGGGGAGTATGCGAATAAAATTCTTTCGCATCTTTCCCGAAACATGCGCCAGAACTCGATGCTTGTTCTCGATCTCCACGCGAAACATCGCGTTTGGCAGGGTCTCGATGACCACACCGGTCACCTCAATTGGTTCTTCCTTCATAAATCTCTACTTAAAAAAAATACACGGCATAATCCAACCTTGCCGATAAAAAACCCACAGATCATATCTAACAGGGCGTCCCCCGGCTTCCCAAGATGGCTTTTCAGCGGGCGACTTTAACCCAACTAGGACTAGTCCCATTCGGTTAAGATGGCCGGACCATCGCTTAAGATAGCCACACTATGTTCAAAGTGGGCGGAGTATCCGCCATCGGCCGTGATCACCGTCCAGTTGTCACTCAGGGTTTTGACCTCGAACCCTTTGGTATTGACCATAGGCTCGATCGCCAGGACCATACCTTCTACCAGCCGCTTTCCTTTACCGGGCTCGCCATAGTTGGGGACTTGCGGATCCTCGTGCAAATGAGTTCCAATTCCGTGACCCACAAAATCTCGCACGACAGAGTACCCGTTACTCTCGACGTGCTGCTGGACCGCATGCGAAATGTCAAAGACCCGTCTACCCGGACGCGCTTGGTCGATGCCTTTCATAAGCGCCGCTCGGGTAATTTGGAGAAGATTGATCAACTCCCCGTCTATATCACCCACGGGAACCGTGATGGCGGCGTCACCATAATACCCGTCCAGGACGGCGCCCGCGTCAATGCCGAGAATGTCGCCGGCCTGCAGAGCATAGTCGGATGGTATGCCATGGACCACCTGTTGGTTTACCGATGTGCAAATGCTTGCCGGGTAACCGCGATAGCCCTTAAAGGCTGGAAAAGCGCCCTTGCTGATAATGTACTCCTCGGCCACCCGATCCAACTCCCGCGTGGTGCGGCCGGGATTAACGGCCCGCCGCACTTCCGCCAAAACACCGGAGACAACGTCACAGGCTCGCCGTATCTTGGCTATTTCTGACTTTGATCGGCATATGACCATACGGACACGTTACCTCTAGCCGAGTTGACTCTAGTGAAGCTGTAGGATTCGGCACAATTCCGCGTAAATTGGCTCGATCGCTCGGAAACCGTCCACCTGATAAAAATGCCCTTGCGCCTGATAATAGGCAATCACCGGCTCGGTCTGCTCACGATAGACCGCCAACCGTCGATCCACTACTTCGGCTTGATCATCCGATCGATGCACTAAAGTGTCGCCGCAATTCTGGCAAGCATTGCCGTCCCGCGAGGGCTCAAAATAAATATTATAAATCCGGCCACAGCTTGGACAAGAGCGGCGCCCGATGATACGCCGGCGCACCGTATCTTCGGGTACATGTATGTTAACTACAAAGAGGTCGCCGTCACCCTGTCGGTTGAGCAACTCGCACAAAATTTCTGCTTGCCGAGTGGTGCGGGGATAGCCGTCCAATATAAAGCCATACGCACAATCCGGCTCGGCAATCCGCTCTTCTATCAGGCCCGCCATGATAGAATCATCCACCAAGCCGCCGATGTCCATGATCTGTTTGGCCGCCAGGCCCAAAGGAGTCTGGTTGCCGACAGCGGCGCGTAGAATATCGCCGGTCGATATCTGAGGCAACGCAAAATCCGCTTCCAGCCTTTTCGCTTGCGTTCCTTTGCCGGCCCCGGGCGCACCCAGTAGAATGATACACTTCTTCACAGGCTAGTCCATCTTGGAACTATTAACGACGACCGCGAATTCTCCCTTTCTTGAGGAAGCCTTCGTAGTGGCGCATAATAAGCTGGGACTCGATTTGCTGTAACGTATCCATGGCCACACCTACAACAATCAATAGCGAAGTGCCACCGAAATAAAAATTAACGCCTAACCCTCGCAAGAACCAATCCGGCAAGCGACTAAAAAAGTTCCCGCCCAGCCAAGTCGGCAGCTCGTGGAGCTTGAAACCCGTAATCATAAACTCGGGAAGGAGACAAATCAGGACGAGATATATCGCTCCGGCAAACGTCAACCGTCCTAAAATGCGGTCAATAAGCTCCGCCGTACGCTGCCCGGGTCGAATACCCGGGATAAACCCGCCGTATTTACGAATATTATCCGCCACATCAGTGGGGTTATAGATCACACCCACATAAAAGAACGTAAAAATGATGATGCCTACTACATAGAGCAAATTGTACAGCGGCATTCCCTGCCCTAACTGCCGGCCAAGCTCGCTCAGCACCCGGGAGTTAGGGAAGGCTTGTTGGAAGGTCATCGGGAACGCCACAATCGAAGCGGCGAAAATAACCGGGATAACGCCGGCCGCATTGACACGCAAAGGCAAATGCGTCGATTGCCCCCCCATAACTTTTCGTCCCACGACCCGCTTGGCATATTGTATTGGAATTTTCCGCTGACCGCGTTCGACGTAAACCACGCCCGCGATAGTGGCGATCATGACCGCCAGCAAGATGCCCACATGAATAATGGACCATTCGCTAGTGGCCAATTTGACATAGACCTGATTCATCGCGCTGGGAAGCCCGGCAACAATCCCGGCAAAGATTATGAGCGAAATGCCATTGCCGACGCCGCGCTCGGTAATTTGTTCGCCAATCCACATGATAAACGCCGTGCCCGTGCTCAGGGTAATCATGGTCATTAGGCGGAAACCCCAACCGGCGTGGAGCACCACATTCATCTTTTCAAAGCCGACGGCAAACATGAAGCCCTGAAACAGCGTCAAGACCACTGTCAAATAGCGGGTATACTCCGTGATCTTCTTGCGACCCAGCTCGCCCTCTTTGGAGAGTTTTTCCAAATAAGGGACGACAACCGTCAACAACTGCAAAATAATTGAAGCGGTGATATACGGCATGATGCCGAGAGCAAATATGCTAAAGCGACGAAGGTTGCCGCCGGCAAAAACATCTAAGAAGTTAAACAGGGTTCCGCCACGGCCAAATACGGCCTCCAAAGCCTTATGATCAATACCTGGTACGGGAACGTGAGATCCAACCCGGTAGACAAATAGCAGACCCAACATGATCAGGAGCCGATTGCGTAGCTCGGTGATATTAAAAATATTTTTAAAACTCGCTAAGATTGGGTTTCGCTCTTCCGGCATAATAACCTTTCAAGCCCTGAGCGGCCGGCATTCCGTGCCCGCCGTGGCTCCCACACTGGGTAGTATTGCTGGCCGATGTCTTGGCCTTGGTCTGGCGCATCACGCCGCCAACTATTCTAACACCTGCACCTGACCTCCGGCCTTTAAAATCTTTTCCTTGGCGGCAGCGCTGAACTTGTGGGCGGAAATAATCAGCGGATTCTTTAGATCCCCATTCGCTAATACTTTTATCGGCAATTTAGCGCGACGAACGACTCCGGCCTCCCGCAGGGTTAACGGGTTCACGGCCGAGCCCGCACTAAACGCCGCCAACTGGTCCAAATTGACGATCGAATATTCTTTCCTAAAAATATTGGTAAAACCGCGCTTGGGCAGGCGCCGGTGCAGCGGCATTTGGCCGCCTTCAAACCCCGGCCGCATCGATGTTCCCGAACGAGACCATTGCCCTTTTTCGCCGCGTCCGGCGGTCTTGCCATGTCCCGACCCGCGACCCCGCCCGACGCGCTTACGTTTGTGGGTGGCACCGGATTTCGGCCCCAGTGTATTTACTCGAATCGTCATACAATCCCTCAATTCCTTATTAGGTATGTCTCGCTTCCGGCGCGCACGGCAAATCGCTCAGCGGCAACGCTGGCGCCGTACGGCCATTCCAGGCGCTGATCCGCGGGCTTTGCCCTATTCTAGTCTAAAATCCGCACCAAGTAAGGGATGGTTTTAACCATACCGCGCACGGCCTCCGTATCTACTCGCTCAACCACTTGATTCAAGCGACGGAGACCCAGCCCGCGCAACACTCGCTTGTGTTTTTCGATGGCGCATATTCCACTGCGCACGTACTTAATACGAATCATTTTTTTTTGGACACTCGGCGTTTCCGACATACTAGGCAATCAACTCCTCTTTGGTTTTTCCACGCATCTTGGCGACTTCGTCGGGGTTCTTCAAGTTCTTGAGCGCATCAAACGTGGCGCGTACAACATTATGGGGATTGTTAGTCCGAATGCACTTGGTCAGGATGTTGCGAATACCAGCCTTTTCCACGACGGCACGCACCGGTCCACCGGCAATCACTCCGGTTCCTTCCGCGGCGGGTTTCAACATAACCAGCCCGGCACCATAGCGCCCCATAATTTCGTGGGGGATGGTTGTCCCGCGCAAAGGAACCCTAACCATATTCTTCTTAGCGGCATCGATAGCTTTGCGAATAGCCTGCGGTACTTCTTTGGCCTTTCCTGAGCCAAACCCGACGAGACCGTTTTCATCACCAATCACCACTAGGGCGCTAAAGCTGAGATTCTTACCACCCTTAACGACCTTGGTTACCCGATTGATGGAAACTACCTGTTCCTTATATTCCGATGGCTCTCTTCTGCCAAAATCCCTTCCTCTTTCCAATGAGTTAACCTCCCTAAAGCGCAGCTTACCAATTGAGGCGACATGGCCCGAGTCATGAAAAATTAGGACTAGAACTCCAGCCCATGCTCACGCGCCGCATCGGCCAGCGCCTTGACGCGACCGTGATAAAGATAGCCGCCACGATCAAAAACAATTTTTTTGACGCCTTGCGCGCAGGCGCGCTCAGCAATAACGCGTCCGACAAGCTTGGCGACCGCCACATTTCCTCCCTTGGTCGGCGCCGTCCCCAGGCCCTTGTCCTGTGATGAAGCCGAAACCAGCGTGGTGCCGCTCTCGTCGTTGATCAATTGAGCGTAGATGTGGTTCAAGCTGCGGTACACGTTTAGACGCGGACGCTCGCTGCTCCCGCGCAGCTTTTTGCGTATCCTTCGGTGAATGCGCTTCCTTAACTCATTTCTTGAGCTCAGTCCAATCATAAGTCCTCACTCTGGGGAGCCCGGCTGCAAGCCCACGACTGCACGGTAATAGCCGCAGTTCCCACGAATTTGCCATAATACCTTGTTCCCGTGGCTCCGATACATTATCCGCAAGGTTATGCCGCTTTCTTGCCGACCTTGAGCTTGATGCGCTCGTCCTTGTAACGGAGCCCTTTGCCCTTATAAGGATCCGGTGGGCGCAAGGCGCGAATATTAGCGGCAAACTGGCCCAGCTTGGCTTTATCGAATCCGCTAAGAACGAGCGTCGTGATATAGTTCTGGATCGTTCTCGGCAGCTTTTCGATCTTAACCGTAATCCCACTGGGGATGGGGTACTCGATCGGATGAGAGTAGCCGAGACTAAAAAACAAAGAGGATCCGCGTACCTCCGCCTTGTAACCAATTCCCACTAAATCCATTTCGACCCGAAAGCCCTCTGTAACTCCAGTTACCGCGTTGGCCGCCAGCGCCCGCACCAAGCCGTGCAACGCCCGCCAGCGCTTGGCATCATTGTCGCGCGCGACCACCAGACATCCCTCTTTGGTTTCAATCGAGATGCCGGGATATATGGGGGAGGAGAGCTTTCCCTTGGGCCCCTCGACGATGAGCTGGCCTTCCTCTTGGCGAATCTTTACGTTCGCCGGAATCTTTATGGGTTTCTTCCCAACTCTTGACATAGCTTATCACCTATTTGGTCAATTCAAACGGGCCGTCGCAGGACGCTACGGGAACTACTATACACTTAAGATGTGCCTTTCTACGGAACCGTGCAGGCTGAGCTAGAAGACGGTGCAAAGGACTTCGCCGCCGACGCCCACTTTGCGAGCCTGCTGATCGGTCATCACGCCGCGTGATGTCGTCAGTATTGAGATTCCTAGCCCACCCAGGACTTTGGGAAATTCGCCCTTCTTATAATACACCCGTCGTCCCGGAGTGCTCACGCGGGTTAAAGCCGTAATCACCGGCTTCTTTTCCGCGCCGTATTTAAGATAAACCGTAATCACACCCTGCTTCTTGTCCTTGATGCACTTATAATTGCTGATGAATCCTTCGTCTTTCAAAATTCGGACGATTTCGAGTTTTAGCTTGGACGACGGTATCTGGACCGTCTCATGTCTAACGCCGTTGGAATTTCGCAGGCGCGTTAGCAAATCCGCAATCGGATCAGTCATCGACATACGCTTAGCTCCACTATCAATTCGCTGTTATGCGGAGGCGAACCGCCCCCCCCGAAGGCCACAGCCCTACTCGGTTCTGATCACCGCGCCGGTCAACTACCAGCTGGCCTTAATGACGCCCGGAATATCACCCGTCAAGGCCAGTTGCCGAAAACAAATACGGCAGAGTTGGAAGCGGCGAAGGTAGCCTCGCGAACGCCCGCACCGTTTGCAGCGGTTATGTTGCCGTATGGCAAATTTTAGTTTCTTACGTGTTTTTGCAACCGCACTTGTTGTTGCCACCATTCCCTCCTACGTCGTAACCCTGAACGGGAAATCATCATGAGCCATCGCGGCCTGCCCGCTCAGCCGTACGTCCCGATTCGGCGGAGCACACGCTACTTCCGGCGCGCTTACCGTCTCGGCTTGAGCGATCCTATTTCATAAACGGCATGCCCATTTGGGATAACAGCTCTTTGGCTTCCTGGTCCGTTCTTGCCGTCGTAACAATAGTAATGTTCATCCCGCGCGCCTTGTCGGCTTTGCCAAAATCGATCTCGGGAAAAATGAGCTGATCCTTCAACCCAATCGTAAAGTTGCCACGGCCATCGAAGGACCGCGTGGGGATGCCGCGAAAGTCACGCACGCGCGGCAACGCCACGCTAACCAGCCGATCAAAGAACTCATACATGCGCTCACCGCGCAATGTCGCCGCCGCGCCGATCGGCATCCCTTGACGAACCTTAAAAGCGGCAATTGATTTTTTGGCGCGCGTGACCACGGGACGCTGCCCACTGATCGCGCCGATTTCATCGGCGGCGACATCCAACACCTTGGCGTTCTGTATGGCATCGCCCAAGCCCATGTTGATGGTCATCTTCACCAAACGGGGCACCGCCATAATATTCTTGTAACCAAACTGCTTAACCAGAGCAGGAACGATTTCCTTCTTATAGTGCTCTTTGAGTCTTGACATCATTCAACCCTTCTCGCGGGATCGTTCAAGTCGCTCGCTTATCCGGCGCCTGCCGAAAGACCGTCCCACCTTAGTCTTGATCCAAAATATCTCCGGATATCTTACACGTACGGACCTTCTTCCCATTTTGCAAAAAACTATAACCGACCCGCGTCGGCTTTTGACATTGCGGACAGACCAGCATTAAATTGGAAATATGTATGGGCGCTTCCTTAGGGACGATGCCGCCCTTGATGCTTTTGTTCGGATTGGGGCGGGTATGGCGTTTGGCCATGTTGATCCGCTCCACCAGTACCTTGCTCTTGTCCGGATAGACCCGCAAGATCTTTCCAATCCGATCTCGGTCTTTGCCATTGATGACCTTGACCTGGTCACCTTTTTTCAATCGTAGGCTTGTCATAACTTTCTGCCTTTCCGTTAACCGCCCGGCTCATCCTTGCCCTTTAACCTTCACGCCGGTCAACCAGGCGCCATTGCTATAGGACCTCGGGCGCCAGAGAAACAATCTTTAAGAAGCGCTTCTCGCGGAGCTCGCGGGCGACTGGTCCAAAAACACGCGTTCCAATCGGTTCCATGGAATCGTTAACCAAAACCGCGGCGTTTTGATCGAAGCGAATGTAACTTCCGTCCTTGCGACGACATTCTTTCTTCGTACGCACCACTACCGCCTTTACGACGGTCCCTTTCTTCACATTACTATCGGGCGAGGCCTCCTTAACCGCGGCCGTAATGACATCGCCCAATGAAGCCTTCAGCCCCGTGGACCCGCCGAGCGGCAGAATACACGAGATTTTCCGCGCGCCGGAGTTATCCGCGACATCCAAGATCGTTCGCATCTGTACCATGGCCAATTTTCTCCTGAGGTGCCTTTTCTAATAGGTCCCTTATTCGCGCGGCACCGGCCGGCGGTGGTCCGCGCGGACCCCCGGCCTGCCGCGGCCAAAGAACCGCATCCTTGATTTAACGCGCGGCGGCAATAACTTCCAACACGTTCCACCGTTTCCGCTTGCTCAAAGGGCGAGTTTCTTCGATCCGCACCTTGTCGCCGATTTTGCACTGATTTGTCTCATCGTGCGCCATGAATTTCGAGGTCTTACGGATGATCTTGCGATATAGCGGATGCTTGACAAAACGATCCACCGCGATCACCACGGTTTTATCCATACGATTGCTGACCACAAATCCTACACGCGTCGTCCGCGTCGCCTTGATTTGTGGCGGTTGTGCTAGTTCCATAGGTTATTCCAACCATTGCCTCGAACCGCGGAAGAAGTCCATCGCCTATCCGAGACTAACGGCCTGCCTCCTGCGTTTGATTTCGCTGTCGCTCACCGAGGATCGTCAGTATTCGGGCAATGATCCGTCGCTTCTGTTGGATCTTGGTGCCCTTCTGCATCTGCCCCAAGATCACCTCCATGCGAAGGTGGAAGAGCTGCTCTTTTAAATTATTTAATTCCACCATGATCTCGTCCGTGGACATTTCACGAATCTTCGCTGCTTTCATTTGGTACCTTCACCGAAACGCTGAACAAATTTGGTCTTAACCGACAACTTGTAACCGGCCAGTCGCATCGCTTCCTGCGCCGTGCTTAGATCTACGCCTTCCATTTCATATAGAATTCGGCCTGGTCGTATTACCGCAACCCAACCTTCCGGCGCGCCCTTGCCTTTTCCCATACGGGTCTCGGCCGGTTTTTTGGTAATGGGTTTGTCCGGAAATATTCTGATCCAAAGCTTACCGCCCCGCTTGACAAAACGGGTGATGGCAATACGGCCCGCCTCAATCTGTCGATCCGATACGTAACCGGGTTCCATGGCTTTCAAACCATAATCCCCAAACGAGAGCTTGGAGCCTCGCCACGCCTTACCGCGCATGCGCCCTCGCTGTTGCTTTCTGTATTTAACCTTCTTTGGCGCTAACATTCTTTACGGACTCCTTTCCCGGTGGACGCTAGACGCGCGCGTCATCGCGCGCCAACGCCTGCTAAACTCGCGGCTTGCGCATGCTTGTTGATTTCGTAAATGTCGCCTTTATAAATCCAAACCTTAACGCCGATGACGCCGAACGTCGTAAAGGCTTCGGCAGTCCCATAATCAATGTCGGCACGTAAAGTATGAAGAGGGAGCTGGCCTTGCAAGTACCATTCGGCGCGCGCAATTTCGGCGCCGTTGAGCCGTCCGCCCACACGCACTTTGATGCCTTTGGCGCCGAATCGCATGGTTGAATCCACGGCTCGCCGCATGGCGCGTCGGAAACCCACGCGCTTCTCCAGTTGCTGCGCAATCGACTCGGCCACCAGCGTGGAGTCGAGCTCCGGCTTGCTAACTTCTCGAATTCGCACATCGACCTCGCGGTGTGTAACGGCCTTAAGATCGCTCTTAAGTTTTTCAATCTCCGCGCCTTTTCGCCCCACAATGATCCCGGGTCGCGAAGTGTATATGAAGATCGTCAATTTGCTGGCCGCGCGCTCAATCTCGATCCGGGAAATGCCCGCATGGAAAAATTTCGACTTCAAGCTCTTCTTGATTTGCAAGTCCTCCTGCAGGAGCTTGCCATAATCATTCTTGGCAAACCACCGGGAATGCCACGTGCGCGTGTAACCCAGCCGAAAGCCGTAGGGATGTGTCTTCTGACCCAAGCTAAACCTCCTTATTCGGTTCCGCGGCCTGATCGCTGACGCAAATAGTAATATGCGAGGACCGCCGAATCTCACGATAAGCCCGACCCATCGGCGCCGGTCGAACGCGCCGGCGACCTTTAGTCGGCCCACCATCGACGTAGGCTTTGGACACGACCAAGTCATCGACATCCAATTGTGGGGAGCGATCCTTAGCGTTGGCGATCGCCGAATCCAATACCTTACGGATCGGATGCGCCGCCCGCTTGTTCAAATGCATTAAAGTCGCCCGCGCGTTACCGACCGGCTTTCCGCGGATCAAATCAATCACCAGACGAGCCTTCTGCGACGAGCCTCTAATGTACTTTCCAACTGCACGAACTTCCATGATAGTATCCTCTGACTGAGCGCGTCGAACGGTGATATGTTGTCCGTCGGAGCCTCGCGCCCTTTAAGGTCACTCATTGAGAGACGCCAGCCTACTCCAAAGCGTCCCTTACGGTGACGCCGGCGGGGCCGGCGCTTTCACCGCCGTAGCCTTTTCCGCTCTGCCCGCATGACCCTTAAATGTGCGAGTAGGGGAAAACTCACCCAGCTTGTGCCCGACCATATTCTCCGTGACGTAAACCGGAATAAACTTTTTTCCGTTATGAACGGCGATAGTGTGACCAATCATCTCAGGGACAACCAGCGATCGCCGCGACCAAGTCTTAATCACGGTCCGGGAGTTAGAGCGGTTCAACACCGCAATCTTTTTAGCGAGGTGGTCGTCGACAAATGGCCCTTTTTTTAAGGATCTTGCCATTTACTTCTCCTATGGTCAGAGCGCCAGTGCCACGCTCCTTTGCTGACTCACCTTAGCCGGATGAGCCAATTCTATTTCCGGCGCCGAATAATAAAGCGCTGTGTACGTTTGTTGTTGCGCGTCTTATAGCCCTTCGTCGGCAAGCCCCACGGCGAAACCGGGTGTGGATTTCCTTGACCGGATTTCCCTTCGCCGCCGCCATGCGGGTGATCAACCGGGTTCATGACGACGCCGCGCACCGTTGGGCGTCGGCCCCGCCAACGAGTACGACCCGCTTTACCAACCGACACATTCTCATGGTCCAAATTACCGACTTGACCAATGCTGGCGTAACAAAGGATGTTGACTCGCCGGATTTCACCTGACGGCATTCTTATCTGGGCGCACTGGTCCTCTTTGGCAACCAGTTGGGCGGCGCAGCCGGCGCTTCGCACCAATTGACCGCCTTTGCCGGGCCGCATCTCGAGATTATGGATCATCGTGCCCAGCGGAATATTTTTCATCGGTAGCGCATTGCCAACGAGAATATCGGCCTCAGGACTTGCGAGAACGGTCTGGCCAACCACCAACCCGTTCGGGGCCAGTATATACCTCTTTTCGCCATCAGCATAGACCACCAAGGCAATCCGGGCCGAACGATTAGGATCGTACTCAACGGTCAACACTTTACCTTTGATATTCAGCTTCTCCCGGCGAAAATCAATCAGGCGGTAGCGCCGCTTATGTCCGCCGCCACGATGACGAATCGTTAAATGACCCTTGTTGTTGCGTCCGGAGGTGCGCCGCTTGGATACGGTTAAACTCTTCAAGGGCTTTGACGTCGTTATCTCTTCAAAAGTCTGTCTCGTCTGAAACCGTACGCCGGGCGTCGTCGGTTTAAGTATTCTAATTCCCATAATTCATCTCATCCATGAAGCGAGCGATTTAAGGTAAGCGGCGGTGGCAGCGCCGCTAAGCCTGCGCAATGAACTCCGGTAATTTTTCACCGGCCTTAAGCGTTACATAGGCTTTTTTCCAATCCGGCCGCTTACCACGTGAACGACCCATCCGCTTAAATTTACCGAGAAACTTGGCCGTGCGCACCACGTCGACTCTGACTTTGAAAAGTTTTTCTACCGCTGCTTTGATCTCGCACTTGTTGGCGTGCGGATTGACTTTTAAAACTATGACCGATTGGCCGGCCTCTATCAGCAAATTCCCTTTCTCCGTGCGCATCGGAGATTTTATGACCTGATAAATGTCCTGCATTACCCGAGCCTCTCTTGCAGGGCGAGAATCGCCTGCTTGGAAAAAACCACTTGCGAGTGATTTACGAAATCGTAAAGATTAACCGAATCAATCGGAGCAAAAGTAACGTCCGGCAAGTTGCGGGCGCTCAGCGATAGATTACGGTTGTCGGCCGCATCCACCATCAGCAGTTTTTCCTTGAGGCCAAGCGTATCCAAGATTTTGCGGAAAGCTTTGGTCTTGGCAGCCGCCAAGGTCAGGTCGGCGAATATAAACAAGTTGTCTTCCGTCAACCGCGCCGAGAGAATTGCGCGCATAGCCCCTTGCAGCTTTTTTCGGGGAAACCGGTAAGTGTAGGTACGCGGTTTGGGGCCATGTACGGTCCCTCCATGTCGCCAAAGCGGACTGCGAACGCTGCCGATCCGTGCGCGCCCGGTTCCCTTTTGCCGCCATAGTTTTTTTCCGCTGCCGCTGACCTCGCCGCGGGTCTTGGTCGACGCCGTGCCGCGCCGCTGGTTGGCCTGGTAGTGCCGAACCGCTTCCCAGATCAAGGCACGATTCACTTTGGCGCCAAACACCGCATCCGACAGCGCCAGCTTCTCTACCGTTTCATTATTAAAATTTCGAACATCCACTTCCGGCATAATTCCAGACCTCATGGTAAGGGCAGGCTGCAACCCTGCGCCTATAGGGACTTCCGTCGAATGATTACATACCCGCCCGGTTTTCCAGGCACAGCCCCACGCACGCTCACGAGGTGCTGCTCTTCATTGATCATAACCACCTGTAAATTGCGGACGGTGACGCGGGCGTTTCCAGCATGCCCAGCCATCCGCATGCCTTTCAGCACTCGCGATGGGTAGGAAGAGGCGCCAATGGAACCCGGGGCGCGGTGAAACATCGAGCCGTGCGACTTGGGTCCGCCGCGGAAATGGTGCCGCCGGACGACGCCGGCGAAGCCGAGACCTTTGCTAGTGCCGATGACATCGACGCGATCGTTGATCTGGAATACGTGAGTGGCCAACACTGGATCACCGACCTTTAGATCCTCGCCGGCAGCAGTACGCAGCCCAAATTCTCGCAGAATGCGCGTCGGCGGAACATTGCCTCGCTGGAAATGACCTTCCATCGGCTTAGTGGGTTTCTTAATTCGACGACTCTCGACCAAACCGATTTGTGCGGCTTCGTAACCATCGTTAAGCTTCGTCTTCCGCTGGACTACCACACACGGACCCGCCTTGAGCACGGTGACCGGAACCACCGAGCCATCCTCTAGGAAAATCTGAGTCATGCCCAACTTAATGCCAATTAACCCGTTCGTCATACCTTCATTCCTCAATAGGAAGTTTGCCGACGAGCCGGTATCCGGCCCGCCTTGAGAAAAAAAACAGGATCTTTCGGCCTACTTCGCGTGCTCGGCGCCAAAGGCCTTAATTTCCACGGCAATAGCCGAGGGGAGCTCAAGTTTCATTAAGGCGTCGACCGTTTGCGGCGTCGGCTCTAAGATATCCACGATCCGCTTGTGTGTGCGTATCTCGAACTGCTCCCGAGATTTCTTATCTACGTGCGGCGACCGCAAAACAGTATAGCGATTCTTGGTGGTCGGAAGCGGAATCGGTCCAGAGACCTTGGCGCCGGTGCGCTTGGCAATTTCAACGATTTCCGAAGTCGATTGGTCCAGTACCCGGTGATCGTATGCTTTTAATCGGATTCTAATTCTCTCGCTAACCATATTTCCTCTGGCGGTCTCCCGCACAACTTTCGTTCGAGCACGATAAGGCGTGCCCCATGTCAAACCTGATTGATAATTGCTCTATTCACGGCTCCACGCTTTTTCCCCTGACAGTCTGCCGCTACTCGATAATCTCAGTCACCGTGCCGGCGCCTACCGTGCGGCCGCCTTCGCGGATCGCAAACCGCAAGCCCTTGTCCATGGCGATCGGCGTGATCAGCACTATCTCCATCGTCACGTTGTCCCCGGGCATCACCATC
>JACOSC010000039.1 GCA_016179055.1 Acidobacteriota bacterium | reverse complement strand
TCCTCCGCGGTAGCCAGGAAATGGCCCAGCCACCCCTTAAGACCTCTCCGGCTCGGCACCAGGTCCACAAAAGCCTGCTCAACGCCCTCGCTACTTGCTTAACCCCAAATTCTGAATCCTTATTTCCGACAGACTCCTAGCGATTGGGTAGTGAGGCGGACGCTTAACGGATTGCGGAAATCTTTGGAAAAGAAATCCAAGCAATATCGCCCGATCCTCGACCCCTGACCTCCGTGAACAGTTACAACAATTCGTCGCCGGCTATACCCGAAAAAGGAAATCGGGCTCGTCGCTATTCTTGAGTTTAAAATCCCTCAGCCGGCTGGACGCTCGCACGCCGCGGTCAAGACTCTGTTTGAGTTCCTTGAGCTGATCCTCGGTCAATTGCTTGCCGTATCGAACCCGCACGACGTCCACCAGCGACTGGGTTACCGGCAACAGTTCCGGAGCCGACGTCTGTGGCACGGCCGCCGCCGCACCGCACACCAGCATAGACGGGAGTGCCGGCACCGTCGCCAAACCCTTAATAAAAACTCGCCGCGTAGGATAGGCTTCCCACTTCTTATCCTTGGTCATCAATGCTGTACCAAAAGGTCAATAAAGGTTGAGCGTGCCGAATAGACCTGCCTATCAAAACGGCCAACACCCGCCTTACGGCTTGGCGGCTTTGCTGGAACCCAGCACATCGCCCAAGCTCATGATCGAGCGTCCATCGGTTATGATGGTCTGCACGCCGGGAGCAATCTTCGTAACATATTGGTATTGGATCAGCGCAGGATTCTGCGCCAGGGCTTTCCCTTTTAGACTCATGGATTCCGCCTCGCCCTGGGCCTCTATGATCTTGCGCTCTTTCTCAACGCGTTCTCGTTCGAGTTCGTATTGTTTGCGCTGGGCCTCTTGCTGAGCAATCTGTTTTTGTTCGATGGCTTTGTGAAATTCCGGCGTAAGATTAACGTCGCGCAACAAGACCTCCTTAAGGATGATAACGTTCCGATTCATGTCATCAAACAAGGACGTGGTAACCTCGCTTTGGATCTGCGCGCGCTTCCCACTATAAACGTCAACAATCGAATACTTGGACACAATGCTCCGTACTACACTGTTGATTTGCGGTCGCACAATCTTATTGACATAAGCCACTCCAAACCGACGGTGCAAATCAGCGATACGATCGGGATCCAACTGATAGCGCACGGTGATATCCAGGAAAACGGACAAACCGTCGCTGGTCAAGCATTGAATACTATCGTCTCCCATTTCTTGCCCTTCGGCATGCTTGCGGACCATAGTGTAGGATTGTTCGGTTACATCGTACAAATAAGACTCCTGGACTCCCGGCATCAGGAAGTAAAAACCGGGACGGCGACTGGATAATTGGCCGCTAAAGCGATTGACCACCACGGCCATCTTGGTCGGTTCTACAAAAAGGAAAGTTTCACGCAGAACGCCGAACAGAATGAATGCTGCCAGGCCAAGCAGAATCCAGCGGAGCGGATTTTGAGAGAAACGAAACCCCATCGGACCTTCCGGGTTTCGTCCCATATTGATATCGCGAAATGACATACAGCCCCCTTTAATTTTAAGGTTAAAGAAGTATGCTAACAAACTGCTTATGCAAATTGCAACGCATCGGACGCTTTTTATGGCAGGAACAATTCGAGAGTGTGGAGGGCATCGGTCGAGTCCTGACCGTCATTGGTAGGATGTGATTTCGGTACGATGTAAGCTCCGTAGGAGTCCCCCAGCTTGGCTGTAAAGATGACGTCCCTACGAGGCTGATCCTTACCTTGATCGGATGGTAATTTCCATCTAGTCGAGCAAATCACGCGGAAATCACACGCTTCTAGGCCAGATTTTTTAGCAAATGCCTGACCATGCGCAGCGCCGCTATGTAGTTAAAAGGGAAATTACCTAAGGTATAGTGGCCGCACGGCAACAAGGCTACCTTGAAATTGCTGAGACTTAGGCGGCGGCACTCCGCAAACAACTCTTGCGACAAATGGGGAAGGAAAGAAAGATCGTACTTGCCGGATATCATCAGAACCTGGCGATCGCCGGCTACGCGTTCCACGAAAGGATAAGGACTGATGATGGACCAAAATTTACGGAGCTCGTCCAGATCAATGGCCCGCTCAAGCCCCTTGCGCACGTGCTGCGTAGTCAATCCCGTCCAAACCACGTCGGCGAAATAGCTGGAGACGTGGTTAAAAACTCCGGTGCGAAAACGCTCATCATGCGCAAAGGCAATGAAGCCAACCGACGAGCCAATGCTGGTGCCCAATATGGCCAACTTGTCATACCCTTGCTTGATGAGCCAGTCGGCGGAACGGCGCACGTCCAGTATCGCCTGACGAGAGGATTGTATGGTTCGACCCACATTAGCACTGACCATATATTCGGCCCGCTCCATGGTGGGCGGTTTCCGACGGTCGTGATAGGGCATGCTGAGCCGCAAGGTGGTCAACCCAAATCGGTTCAAGAATCGGCACAGCGCCAAGTGACCGTCGGGATCGGCATTCCATTGCGGCAGCACTATGACGGCGCGGCCTTTCGAAGCTACCTGGAGCAGGCGACCATAACAGGTATTGTTTTCTATCGTAGGGGTTGCGATGGCGCTCGGAAAAGAAAGCCATTCCCCCTTCAACGCATATTCGCTGGTGGGTGGGGCCGTGAAGAACCGTTTACTGTCGCCGATTGCCGACGCTGCGTACTTATGCATGTGTTGTCGCGGGCTCAAACCATTCTCGCTAATCCCGAGGCAATCGAGTCCCCATTCAAAAGGAAGTACGGTCCGGTTATTGTCGCGCTGCCAGCGCCTGATCTCTTGGGAATGAATCCAATTCTTTATCATAGGGCCAATCTTTCTGTTTCTTCAGTGACGCCCGGCGGTTGGTCAATGCCTGTCTTTTTTAGCAAGACGGCGAAAAAGCCATCCGCGCGGCCATCGCCCGGAAATGTCCGAAACGCGCGGGATCGCCGGTCGAAGAATTTCTCGATCGCCGGCGTCAACTCGGGGTCCAGCCGAGTAAATTCCGGGTGATCTTTCAAAAACCTATCCACTACGCCTTCGTTCTCTTCCGGCTCTGTGGAGCAGGTCGAGTAGAGCAAGCGGCCTTCTATTTTAACATGCGGCGCCGCTCGTCCAAGCAAGGCGCTTTGCTTGGCGGCTAATTGGCCAAAATCCGCAGGGTCGGCTTTCCATTTGATTTCCGGATTGCGCTGGAGAGTGCCCAGGCCCGAGCAGGGCGCGTCCACCAGAATTACGTCGACGAGTCCCTTTATGGGCAGCGGTTCTGTGGCATCGGCGACCAGCGGTGCAACATTGGACAAACCTAACGCGAGCCTCCGTTTCTGCAGGACCTGCAGGCGGGCTGAGTAGCGGTCCATGGCGATTACGCGTCCCGACTCGCCAACGGCGCGTGAAAGTAATATAGACTTGCCGCCGGGCGCCGCGCAAAGATCAAGCACTGTAAGTCCGGTACAGTCTCCTAGCAGCGTAGCCACCATGCGGGAAGCCTCATCTTGCAAATGGACCAGGCCTTCGTCGCAAAGCTCCTTAATGATCGGCGCAACGCCGTCGAGCAGCAGCGTGTCCGAAAAATACTGCGATGGCTTCGGATCGAGGCGATGCGCCTGCAACCGCTCCAGCACAGCTTCCCGCGAGGTCTTACGGCGATTAATGTGCAAGGCCGTAACCGGTGTAGTATTATTCGCCTGGGCCCATTGCAGAGCCCGCTCGGTTCCGTACCTTTCGATCCAGCGCGCCATCAACCATTCCGGATGCGAGCCCATAATAGAAAGGCGCCGCTCCGGGGCCTTGATAAGGGCGATGCGCTGCTCAACGCCGGGATCGCTGAGACCCCGTCTCAATACGGCGTTGATGAAGCCCGACAGGTGATGCCGATTCTCCGTCTTGGCTTGTTCGACCGCTTCGTGCACCACGGCGTGGGCGGGTATCTTGGTCATAAACCTAAGCTGGTAAAACGCCATACGCAGAAGTATCTGCGCTTCCAAATCGATATCGTCGATACTTCGACCCGCATAATTTTCTATCACCCAATCCAGCCGCCGTTTCCAACGCAATACGCCCATGACTAACGCGGTCGCCAAGCGGCGATCCGCCGGGCGCAACGGCTCCATGCTTTCCGACTGCAACAAATGCGACGTATAGCTATTCTCCGTTTCAACCCGCAAGAGGAAACGATAGGCGACTCGGCGCGCGGCTGAAATGGTTGGTGTCTGCGGTTTCATAAATCGTAACCGTTCACGGGGGCCAGGAGTCGGGGGTCGGTCGATATTGGTTGGATTTCTTTTCCAAACCGTCCGCAATCCGTTAAGCATCCGCCCCAATACCCAATCTCTAACTCACGATAATTCCTTACAGTCATCGGCGCCTCCAAGCCCTCAGCCTCTGATCCCCGACCCCCGTGAACAGTTATCACCTGAATTTTGCACGACAAGGAGGTTTCTCTAACAAATGATCCATTTTTGTCCGGCTCTGCTTGTTCGCGCGGATCCGTGCAAAAAAATTTTTGCACGGACGATCATCACCACGGAGGGTAACTTAGCGATGACT
>JACOSC010000038.1 GCA_016179055.1 Acidobacteriota bacterium | reverse complement strand
TACCTGAATTTTGCACGACAAGGAGGTTTCTCTAACAAATGATCCATTTTTGTCCGGCTCTGCTTGTTTGCACGGACGATCATCACCACGGAGGGTAACTTAGCGATGACTGTGCGTTCTCAGCTAATCAGCGTAAAACAACGCTGAAGCCTTGTTTCCAGACGATCCTGGTGATTCTCGTGCAAAATTCACGTATTAAGAAACTTGGGTGGTTATTGCAACAGTGGCGTGAAAAACCGACCAGTGTCCGTCGAGTCCGGCTCGATCAAGACATAACCAATCCGGTTCAAGGCTAAGGGCAAACGATGAATAGTATTCGATCATGGATGACCGAAACCGTGGTGACGATCGATGAAGAAGCTTCCGTTGGACAAGCCGCTCAATTGATGAAAGCCGGGCAGGTGGGAGCCATCATTGTCGTCAGGAATGATAAAGTGGTCGGGATCTTTACCGAACGAGATTTGCTCGCTTTGATTGTTGCGGAGCATCGACACGCCATCGACGGGAAAGTCAAGGATGCCATAACATCAAGGATCACATCGGTGCCCCCCGATGCCGGGGCGAGTTCGGTTTATGATCTCATGAGAAAGAATAATATTCATTACCTGGCGGTCGTTGAACATGAGATGCTTAAAGGCATGATAGCCATGAAGGATCTGTTCGATTTTCGAGAGCGGGCGCTGGAGGGTGAAATATATGATCTGAAAAAGCAAATGAGAGAGACCGAAGAGCTCGTAAGCGCAAGCGGCGATGAAAGAGTCAAAATCCTCATGAGCGCTAACGAAAAGTTGAAGACGCTGTCTTTGAAGGATGAGTTAACGGGGCTGTACAACTATCGCTATTTCAAGTCACGGCTGGACGAGGAAATGGATCGCGCTCGACGGCACCGGCAGGATCTCTCTTTGATCTTTTGTGACATTGATCATTTCAAACAGTGTAATGATATCCACGGACATCAGCATGGCGACATGATCCTAAAGATCATGGCGGCAATCTTAGGGGAGGGCTCCTCCGCTATGGGCGTCATAGCACAGCTTCGCAAGAGCGATGTTGTGGCCCGATATGGTGGGGAGGAATTCGTCATTCTCCTGCCACAGACAAGAAAGTGTGACGCGTTAATCGTAGCCGAAAGGATACGGAATGCCGTGGAAAACCATCCCTTTCCGGGCCGTGAGACTCAACCCAGCGGCCGGATTACGATCAGCGTGGGCGTCGCGGCGCTTTTCGAGGATGCGCCCAATGCGGAAGAATTGATACGGGCGGCCGATAGAGCTATGTATGCGGCCAAAACCAGCGGAAGAAATAAGGTCTGCCTTTGCGAGCCCGTGGCCGCGGCAGCATCGTTACAGCCGCGCAGTTAAAGCATACCGGTTTAGCCTACCTGGATGATCTTCCAACTTTGTCTTCAGTAAGTAGTAAGGTCTTAAATTTGCCCATAGGGAAGCCTTCTATTAAAAGTATTTTGTAACCGCTCACGGGTGTGGATACCCCCGGCGGAAGCCGGGGGAGCTTCAAGATCCAGCCTAGATCACAAGCCCCTTACCCCCTGGCCCCCTCTCCCCGCTTGGCGGGGAGAGGGGGGTGGGGGGAGTGGGGCGTCGCCGGAGTAGGCTGGGCCTGAGTCTCCCCCAGCTTCCGCTGGGGGTCTCTTGTCTGGTCTCAGTGAACCCCGTGAACAGTTACAGTATTTTTTTCTCAATCATAGTCATGCGCTTTTTGCGCCTCTTTGTGGCAAGAAGAAATTGGCCGCAAAAAAGGCGTAGCAACGCGT
Source organism: Acidobacteriota bacterium (assembly GCA_016179055.1). Lineage (GTDB taxonomy): Bacteria > Acidobacteriota > UBA6911 > JACOSC01 > JACOSC01 > JACOSC01. The sequence continues at coordinate 9,502 of JACOSC010000038.1, read as the reverse complement.
ATTTCTTAGTATCGAAGTTGAGTAAAATGGATTCTTGTTTGATTTCCGCAGGCGTTTCTCTATATAATGAAACCACTTTTACATGACCTGGATGGTCGGCAGGTACAGAAGCATCTGCTCGTGAGTCTGGCAGGCGATCTTTGGGCGCCGCGAGTGCAACTTGCCGGCGAGTGCGGAGCGGTATGTTGAAAAAATAGGAGAGCCGAATGGCGGAAGAAAATGTCGATGTGTGCATTATCGGATCCGGCTGGGGTGGCGCGATTCCGGCGTTGCGGCTAAGCGCGGCAGGAAAGTCGGTGGTGGTCCTTGAACGTGGCCGCGCTTGGAAGGATAGTGATTTCCGGCAGACCGTCGATCCCCGCTATGTCCTTTCCCTGTTCCGCATCGACACGAGCGCTGATTTGAAAGCCACCATGGTGACTAGCCAAGCCCTATTGGGTGGCACTTCGCCGCTGTTTAGCAATGTCATGTTGCGCGCGCCAAGCCTAGTGTTCGACCGCGGCGACGATGAGGGAAATCGATATTGGCCAAGGTCATTAGATCGGGCGCTCTTCGACCCTTATTATCAACGTGTAGAAAACGATCTCGGCGTGGTTCCCTTGCGCTGGACCGATGAAGGCTATCCGGGCTTGAATTGTCAAGATGGTGAGGCCGCCGATCATACTTGGGACTTGGTCCCCAAGCGCGGCTACGCCTTTGCGAAAGCTTGCCAGGCGGCTGGGTACAACGAAGTGAGCCCCGTGCCGGTGGCGTTGGATCATCGTTGCGTGGACTGCGGCTGGTGTACGATGGGTTGTATTTTTGGAGCTAAGCGAACGCCGGATAAAGTTTACATTCCGGCTGCCCAAGCGCAGGGAGCGCGTTTCTTGACCGAGCATGAGGCAAAGACCATCGAGCCTGAGTTTTTATCGGATCACTACAAAGTTCATGCAGTAGATATGGTTAATCGGCAATCCAAAACGTTTGTGGCCAAAGTAGTCGTCCTTGCCGCAGGCGCGATGAATACACCGGTGATTTTGCAGCGCTCCAAATTCCGTTTTCCGCGGCTCTGGGACCGTTTAAGCCGGCAGGTGGGAAAAAAACTCTCTGCCAATGGGGATGCCGCGTTCGCGGTAAACCTTCCAGTCAGCGAAGCGATGCTGGCTTCAGAGACCTTTCGCGGCAAGATTATCGGGACAACCTGCTGGAGTTTTCTGGAAGAATTTGGCTTCACCTTGCAGGACACTTATCTGTTAAATTCCGCGCTGGCTTTGGTAGTTGAGCCTCCCGACGGGCCGGGCTGGGGCCTGGAATACAAGCATTTCATGCAAGCCCTGGCCACAACGGTAAACGGCATTATCAGTATGGGCTTGGATGGAGATGATGGCGAAATCCGTTATAATTCTTTAACGGACAAGGGTCATATGACTTGGCGAATGAGCACACGGTCCGCCCAACTTTACCGGACGATCTCCGCAAAGGTAGGCGAGATTGTTAAGGCGGCCGGCGGACAGATCCTCAAGACGCCGCTGGCCGAAAACCGAATCGCCTGTGTCCACCCGCTGGGCTCCTGTCGCATGGGCGACGATCCGGACTTGGGTCCGCTAAGGGCGGATGGGCAGTTGTACGGTTACCCCAACGTGTATGTTACCGACGGCAGCGCGTTGCCAGGTAGTTTGGCAGTTAACCCTTCGCTGACTATCGCGGCCAATGCCGAAAGAGTCAGTGAGGGCATACGGAATAATTTTCCGGCATAGATTGACCGCGCCGAAACCGGCGTTCGCTGCTTGCGGGATGAGACTCCATACGAATCAGGTCGCCGCACGCGCAATCGGCCACGCAACAATGTTACGAACATGAGTGATTTTACCACCGACCCTATGGATGCCACGCGGATCGAGCGAGCCCTAGACCGGTCGTCTTGGTTTCGCGGAAAGATCCATTATTATCACTCCGTTGATTCCACCAATACTGTGGCGCTGGCCCAGGCGGCGCGCGGCGACCCGGAAGCATCCGTCTACGTAGCCGACGGACAGCTTCAAGGCCGCGGTAAGCTGGGTCGCTCCTGGTACTCGAAACCCGGCGCCGGTATCTACGCTTCGATTTTGCTTCGCCCCAACATTGAACCGCGGCGCATACCGCTCTTGACGCTGTTGGCCGCGGTGGTCGTTGTCGAGGCGATTGCCCAAGTTCTTCAGGAGGCGGTCCGTTGCGAACTGATGGATAACTCACCGCCGGCGCTTGATATTAAATGGCCGAATGATGTTCTACTTAATGGACGAAAGTTTTGCGGGATTTTATCGGAGATGGTTTTGCTGGGTAACGATACCAAGCATGCGGTCGTCGGCCTCGGGCTTAATGTCCATCAAGATAGTTTCCCGCCGCCGCTGGACGTGTCGGCTACATCGCTTTTCATCGAAACCGGCCGGCATTTTGGGCGGGCCGACGTGCTGGCGGCTATTCTAAAAAAATTTGAAACATGGTATATAGATTTCTCACAGCGGCGTTTTGATAAGGTAATTTCCCGCTGGAGCGAACTTTCCACATACGCCGGTGGGCGGAACGTTACGGTGGAAAAAGAGGGCCGCGCAATTTCTGGGGTGACCAGGGGGCTAGATCGCAGCGGGGCTCTTCTTTTGGAGCGCGCCAACGGATCGATCGAGACCATCGTGGCGGGCGAAATATTTGACTAGCCGAGGAGCAGGCTCGCCCATCCAATATCGCCAATCTCAGGCGAGCCGATGAGTGATCAGGCCGCCAATAGTGGTCAGTGGCGTCAATTCGGATCGAAGAAATCGGCCAGTGGTTAGAGGGTTCTTCCCACGCTAGTCTAAATTCTAGCTGCGGACGGCGGGATTATCGAGTTATCGCAAGTCCACTTATTTAGCAAGGAAGCCATGGCACTATTTGGCAATAAGAAGCCGGCGCCGCCGGAAGGAAGCGTTTCACCGCTTAAGTTCTTCGATCGTTTGAAGAGAGCCGTCCAAAAGACTAAGGCGAACTTGGTAGCTCGCATCGAAGACGTCGTTCGGGGCAAGAAAGCGATCAGTCCTGAAATCCTTGATGAATTAGAAGGCTGCTTGCTTCAGGCCGATGTGGGCGTGGAGGCAACCACCGAGGTCTTGCAGAAGGTGCGCGCCCAGGTCAGTCGCCAATTGCTGAATGATACCGATGAACTGAAAAATCAAATTAAGCAGGAACTGCTCGCCATATTGCGCGCCTGCCCGCCGACCGGGGCAACGCCGTTTGATGCAGGCTGCCCGAAGCCTTGGGTTACCATGGTGGTCGGCGTAAATGGGACGGGGAAGACCACGACCATTGGCAAGCTGGCGCATTATGTAAGCACCAAGGGCAAGCGTGCGCTCATTTGTGCCTCGGACACTTACCGCGCGGCCGCCGTAGAACAATTGGCGATATGGGCGGACCGTAGCAAGACCGAGATGGTTAAAGCCCAGCGCGGCTCCGATCCCGCCGCATTGCTTTTCGACGCTGTGAGCGCCGCGCAGGCTCGCCACCTAGATGTGATTATTGTCGATACCGCCGGAAGGCTCCATACCAAGGTTAATCTCATGCAAGAGCTGGAAAAGATGCGCCGCGTGGCGGCGCGCGCCGCGCCCGGCGCGCCGCATGAAGTATTGCTGATTTTGGATGCGACCACGGGTCAGAACGGCTTGATACAGGCCAGGGAGTTTTTAAAAGCGTCCGGAGTCACCGGCCTCGTGGTGACGAAGCTGGACGGAACGGCTAAAGGCGGTGTGGTCATCGCCATTGCCAGGGAGCTCAAGTTGCCTATACGCTTTATAGGCGTCGGCGAAGGGATAGAGGATCTGCTGGAATTCAATGCCGAGGATTACATTAACAGTCTGTTCGATGACTCCGTGTAACGAAATCGTCTCTGGTCCCAGACGAAATTTTCCCTAGCAGGTTGGGAAATTCGATAAAGTATGCTAATGGGTGGCCCCTAGATTCTTCCAACGGAAAGGACAACGTGGGGAAAACTTCGCATGGAATCTTTGTGGTCAACAGGACTTCCCTAATGGGAAAGTGGGAGATAATTTTATGGGCAAGTATTTTGAAGAGCTAACCGAAGGTGAATCGCGCGTCTCTCGCGGACGAACCATTACAGAAACGGATATTGTAAACTTTGCGGCATTGACCGGGGACTGGGTCGAGCTTCATGTTAATGAAGAATACGCGCGCCAATCTTATTTTGGCCGGCGTATTGCCCATGGCGCGCTGATTTTCAGCATTGCGACCGGGCTTTCGGTGCGAATGGGAACCGTCGATGATACCGTGATTGCATTTTACGGCGTAGATAAGCTGCGATTTGTTAAGCCGGTCTTCATCGGCGACACCATTTGGGCGCGCGAGAAGATTTTGAGTAAAGAGCCCAGAGATGAAAAGAGCGGGATTATCACCATACAAACCGAGGTTATCAATCAGCGCGAGGAAGTCGCACTAACCTATACCGGCAAGATTCTCATAAAACGAAAGTAGCTACACCTCCTGGGAACGCCGGCATCCCTGCCGGCGTGTTCCGTCGCAGACCGCGTCCACCCTTACCTGCAAGGATGCCGGCACTCCCAGGGGCGTCGTTGCTATGTGGTGCCCCCAGAGGGCATGAACAACGCCCTTGCCATTCGTGCCATGATACGGATCCCGTTTCTGGTCTACGACGGCGGCTTGACTATGATCGCCTATTCGCATAGAATTGGTTTATGGCTTGATCCGAAATGGAGATTTTAGCACCTAATGGCAATAGTATGGCGGCCTCAGTATCAGCCATGAATCCGGCGGGCGGCGAAAGCCGGCATGCGAGGTTTGGTATGGTTCTAAGACAATCAACATTTAGAAGGGTCATGGTAATGGCCTGTGTAGGATTGGTCTTGTTGGCGTCGCCGGCACTGGCCGGAAGCGAAAAGCATCGCAAGACTATAGATCAGATCGGTAATCGCGATATGGGTGGGAAGGTCCTGGGGATTTTTCCGACCATGTCCATCAATAGCGAGATGCAGCTCGGCGCGCGTGCCGCCGCTGAATTTGAGCAAACGGCCAAGCTTTTTGATGACCCGGTGGTAGCCGACTATGTAAATCGTGTGGGGCAAAAAATCATCAAGAATTCCGATGCCAAGGTACCTTTCCATATAAAAATTGTTGACACCGATGAGGTCAATGCTTTCGCGCTGCCGGGCGGTTACTTTTACGTCAACAAAGGACTGGTCATGGCGGCCGATAACGAGGCCGAGCTGGCCGGCGTTATGGCGCATGAGATCTCTCATGTAACGGCGCGCCACGCCGCTCGCATGATGACCAAAGCTCAACTGACCCAGTTGGGGCTCTTTGCGGCGATGATCCTGATGCCGCCGGTTTCCCAAGCCACCGCCATCGGATTGCAGAATGGTTTGGGGCTGGGAATGAATTTGGGGTTTCTGGGCATCACACGGGACTCGGAACGGGAAGCCGATCAGTTGGGCCTACAATATTTGTGGAACTCCGGGTACGATCCTGACGCCTATATCACATTCTTCGAAAAACTCAAGGCTCAAGAAAAGAATGCGCCCAGCCGTCTGGCCGGGTGGTTCCGCACGCATCCCTCGACCAATGATCGCATGACGCAAGCGCAGAACGAGATGACCTATCTGCCATCCAAGGATGAATACGTTATCAATACGTCCGAATTCGACAAGGTCAAGAATCGCATATTGGCGATTGACAACCCCGTCAAATTGGCCGGCGCCGACGGCAACTCCAAGGACCGAAAGCGGCCGACTTTGAAGCGGCGAACCAATAGCGGGGAAGACCGTGAAGGTGATGAGGACCGCCCTTCTTTAAAAAAGGATAAGCCAACGCTCAAGCGGCCTGGCGATAAAGACGGCGGTGGCGCCGAATCCGATCAGGGGCGCCCGACGTTGAAAAAGCCTTCGGATCGTGATGATCGAGGGAAGGATACCGACGCCAAGGATGTTGGAACCAAAGACAAAGTTGGGGAAGGGAAATAAGCCGCCGCGGCCTGATCCCAGCCTTCTTACGGGCATTTCCCGGTTGTAATCGAAAAGTTTCCAAGCCAAAGGGCCACAGAGCAAGGTGGCCCTTTTTTGTTGCCCAACTCTGTCGGTTTCATACCAGGCCGACGTCAAGAATCGTGATGCCGGATTAGCGGCGAAGTCTCGGGTCGGGCGAGTAAAGCACAGATTTCCTTACAGGATTGGCCTCAAAAAATCGAGCTAATTTGAAACATTTGCTATAATCGGTTCGTATGTGAAAGTCTTAATTGTGTTTCGGCGAATTTAATTTCCATTGTTTGATAAGGAGCCACTATGCAGCTTACGGACCCCCGGGTATTCTCCCAATACCGTAGGGACGAACCATCCTATGCCAACGTAGGATCAGCCGTGCTCATTTTTCTCATACTTGTGAATCTGGCGATGGCCGCTTTGCACGCCCAGACACCCACCACGCCCAAAGCGGACACCCCGGCGGCTACTCCGCGGGTCAACGTCGCAGACTTACCTAAAATAGAAACCTTCGTGGAGCGTGCCGAACGCAAAGGCGCCACCCTCCGCCTTTCGCTCAAGGATGCCATGAAGATGGCGCTGCAAAACAACTTGACCATCGCCATACAGGATTATAGCGAAGAGGTTCTCAAAAGTAGAATCTTCGGCGCCGCGCACGTTTATGAGCCCCGCTTAGTGACGGGCTTTAACTATCGATCCGATACGTCGCCGGTCACCAGCCAATTCAATGCGGTCGAAGGCGAAAGTGCTTTCAGCCGGCGAGGCCTTACCTGGTTTGCCCGCACGCTGCAGAATTTGCCCTATGGCGGCAACTATGCCTTAGAATATAGCAATTCTCGCTCAGCCACCGCGCCCACTCCCAACAGCAGTGTGTTTGCCACCAGTTATATCGGGAATCTGTCCTTTACTTTTGTTCAGCCCTTGCTGCGAGATTTTCGCAATAACGACAAATTTCGCGCTTTGAAACTAGTTAAGCTGGATGATCGGATCAATGATACCCAGTTTGAAGAGCAAGTCACGGCCGTGGTAAAACAGGTGCAGGATTTGTACTGGGACTTGGTTTATGCCATTCGACTACAGGGCATTCGCAAGAAGTCGCTGGATTTGGCCCGGGTGCAATTGGACAACAACCGGCGGAAAGTAGAGATCGGTATCATGGCGCCCATCGCAATAACGGAAGCTTCCGCCGAAGAGGCCACTCGGCGACAAGACATAATTTCCTCAGAAAACCAGATCAACAATATGCAGAACAATCTTAAGCGGGCGCTTTCCAAAGATCGCACCTCCCAGATATGGAACCAAGATTTAATTCCGCTGGAAAGTCCCGAAGTGGCGCCAGTAAAGCTTGACATGGATGAGTCAATCACCACTGCGATGCAACGGCGGCCGGAGCTACGGCGCAATCAGCTCAAAACCGAGCAGGTTGAAGTGGACTATCAGTTTTACAAGAACCAGAAGCGACCGCGCGTGGATTTCACCGGCTTCCTCGGAACGAACGGCGCGGCCGGGACGCCGACGGGCCGCTCGACCCCCTTCCGAACTATATCGGACCCTCTATATTCTGGCCCTATCGGAACTCTCGATTTGAGTAACTGTGTTCCTGGAATTCCCTGCTCGGTATTTCCGGTCCGTGTGCCGACGATTCAAATACCGAACGTGGGCTATCCTTCGTCGAATTTTATTGGGGCGGTCGGCGCGCTCAATCGACAACTATTTTCAGCCCCGTATCGAAATTACTCGGTGGGCGTGCAATTAGATATTCCGTTGCGGAATCGGCCACTGGAAGAACAGTTGGCACAACTCTCCCTGCAGCGGCGCCAGAACTTGAAACAGTTGAAAGACACCGAGCAGATGGTAGTTGTCGAAGTGCGCAACGCGCTGCAAGCGATTGATACAAACCGGCAGGTCGTGGAAACGGCTAAAGTTGGTTATCGTCTGGCGGAAGAGCAGTTGGATGCCGAGAACAAGCGCTTCCAGGCAGGATTGTCCACAACGTTTTTTGTGTTGCAGCGCCAGCGCGACCTGGCGGACGCGGAAGGACGACTGTTGCAGGCGCAGATCAATTATCAGAAATCGCTGAATGATCTGCAGAAGGCAAAGTTTACCACCATTGATCAGAACGACATGGAAATTTCCAAGACCCAGGTACCGGCGAGCGAGCGTCAACGGTAGGCGAGCGATCTGAGTTCAGCCGCCGCGCCGGCGTTGGTCGTCAAAAGAGAATCTTGATCGCTCCTTGCGAGCTGAACGCGGACGATTAAGGTAGCGAAATTAGCGCCACGCCGAAAGTAATCAGGAAGATTCCGGCCCAGCGACGCGCGCTGATATACTCGCGCAGGAAATATTTGGCGGCCAGCGCAACCACCACGTCGCTGAGCGCCGTAGCCGGAAGAACTAAGCTCAGGTCTGCACGGGAAAGAGCCAGTAGGTATATCAGCAGCGCGACCAACTCGCAGATCAGGCCTCCCCACAAGGGGCCATTGCCCATGAAGTCCCGTGTCATTGGACCAATCATGGACCAATTGAACGTGACAATGGCTCCGATCCGCTTCATACCGCGCGCCAATAAGACGTCCCCGATAGAATAGGTCATGATTACAAGGAACACGGCCATAAATGTAATCACGGCTAATCTGTGGCCTCGGCGCTATCGCGTTGTTGAATCTCGCCGTTCCATGTCGATGACATGTAGTAGACGCCGAAACAAATAGTCAGCACTCCCAACCAGCGTGTAACGGGTACGATCTCGTGGAGAACCGCGCGAGCTAGTATGACGTTTACTACATAGCTGACCGACAGCAAGGGAAGAACATAGCTCAGATCCGCCCACGAAAGTAAAAGTAGAAATAATCCAAAAAACACAGTGAGCATGGCCACCCCACATAGTATCGTAGGAAGGGCTACCGCGCGCGATAAAATCTTTCCCAGCGTGACGAAATCCAACTTCTCGACAAGGCCAATAGTTCTCATGCCGTGGCTTAAACATACATTGCCAATCGCGTTTGAACAAATGGCTATGAAAAGGAAAAATATTACCGTTGCTTTCGAGACTGACCTTTTTCGGTAGTCCATCAAATCTCTCCTCGCTATATTTTCACGCAGATATTATCGTGCCTATATACTTTAGTCCAGAGCCCGGAACGCGGGCCGCCCATCATCGAGCGGAATCCGCCATGCTAAAGAACCCTGAGATTCGATCTTAAGCCAATCATGCGATAGCGGTGCCGGCCCCGCACGGGGGCTCCGGAGTTTGGACATTGGCCATAGTCCCTCGTGATCCTCTCGTCCCCACCACTTCGAGCGGGCACCCCGCCATAGCGCGAATCTGGTTCGCGTAGCTCTGAAGGAGCGGGATATAATAGCCAGGAGCAAGCGCAGCGCCGCCCCTGGTACGTAAAATTATATAAGTTATAAGCCCTGAAAGGGCGGGATACCCTTCTGAACGATGAATACCTAATGCAAGAAAACGACGGCGGCCTAGAAATTGATCTTCTATTAGTGCGCCCTTT
>JACOSC010000037.1 GCA_016179055.1 Acidobacteriota bacterium | reverse complement strand
TCAGGATAAGCCTTCCCGAATTTCTCGTGGGTAACCGGCAGGGGTCTCCTTTCACAAAATTCCTCATCGAACGGATAGATGTAGGCAGGGCTGAGGGTCTACGACTGGCCGGCTAGTGGACAACTTGGCACTCTCAAGATTGTTAATAATAAACAGATTAAAGTTAAAAACAATAATTGACTTTTAAATATTCCTCCCATAACCTTACCTCATAGCTGTACAATAAAAGTGTTTTTTTTATTAGTCTCACGCTCGGTCTAAAACCTTCGCCTTTAGGCGGAACCGCGTTCAGCAGGTTTTATTCTTGGCATGTATCGAAACCATGTATCCATTGGTTAGCCCCAGCGGGGCGATATGTTTATAGTCATGGCAACCTCTCACTGTTGAGCTCCGTTAGGAGCGGCATGTCTAACCCATGCCGCTCCTAACGGAGCTTGCATCTGCGGGGGCGTTGTTGGCTATAAACATTCCGCCCCTACGGGGCTATTGCGAGTTTCAGTCGTCACCTTTGAGCACGCTGTTCAGCGTGTTACTTTCAGCCGACTTGAGTCGGACCCTTTCGACTTTCAGTCGAATAAGGCGAACCTACCGGCTTTCAGCCGGTAGTGGTTTAGTGCTGCAAATTCTTGTTGATCTGATATTCGTCTCGAAGTAGGGCAGGAGGCGGGGTGTTTAATCACGCCTCCTGCCCTTAATTTAATTCATATCAGGGAATGTCTACTGTGAAGTCTTGAACAAATAATGTTCCGCTATTATTAGCAATGCCATAGTACAAGAAGCAACCAGCTTGCGTTCCTGACCAAGTGAAGCCCACTGGCCAAGCGGCGAAGCCTTGGAAAAGTAGTTCATCAGTGTCCGAGATAGTCATCTTTAAAGTTACACCCCCACCGGTGAATGTCATAGCAATTGTAAGTCTAATAACGCCAACCAATGATGGGATCGGGGGAAAAGTGACTTCACTAAAAAGTGGATTAAATATAATCCACGGTACTCGACTATCTAGCTCTAGGCCACCCACCACAGACGCGGTATATTGGTGCTCATCATAGTTTAATCCTGTAGGTTGGCAGATCCTAGTTACTAAATTAGTTTGCCCGATGATTCCATCGCCGATTCTCCCCTTCTTATCAGAAAGATCGGTACCATCTGGTGTTGCGACGCGAATGGACATGGTTTCCTCTTGTCCATCAGGTGTGTAAGTCTTCTTGTAAGATGCAGAGGAGTAGGTCGCCCCTGCTACTCCGGCTATGCCGGAAAACTTAACCTCACACACTTGGTCTGGCGCAACGAGGGTCTGCACTAACAGATCACACAAAGCCCCAGCCGCAGGGGGTGCTACAGCCCAACGCGTTCCAGTTTCGGTATTAGAGAAAAAGCGCGAGCCGCTCGCCGCGTCGTCGAAATTATCCACGAAGGGAGAGATTACTTTCCTGGCGAACACATCTGGATCACCGAGACGTCCGTCAGCCCAGGTGTTATGGATGTTAGTGCCAAAGGCGGCATTTTTAATATAGTCTCCGAAGTTCGGTGGCATGTCCGATTGAGTTGCGTTCCAATCATTAGCTTGCTCCGATAGTTGTCCATCTGGATGTCCAGTTCGTTTGAGAGGACGGAATGTAAGTCCACCATCAGTCGATAGCAAATAGAATGTGTTTGTAATTGCAGTGCCCGGGTTTTCGCTTCGGTCATAGAAAATTACATGCATATTGCCTATACCGTCAATACTGATTGACGGAAAGAACTGTCGGTCGATTGGGTTGTTTTCATTGACCCTTATCGGAGCACTCCAAGTACTTCCCCCATCCGTTGATCTAGATACATAAATATCAGGGTCTGAAGTACTTCCAGTTGCCCTACAGTCGTGCCATGTAACATACACGTAGCCCCGCCTGGGAGAACCGGGGCCGTTATCAACCGCAATTTGGGGGAAATCGTTAATGACGATCCGATTGTAGCCGGAAGGTGGATTAAAGGCAATCGAGCATATATCTGCAATTGTTGTCATGGGACCCCATGTCTGCCCCGCATCGGTAGACTTCGACATCACAATAGAGGCTTGATTTGGAGTGCTCTGCCAACCACGCTCCCAGACCGCATATACCTCTCCATTAGGTCCGACGGCAGGCATGCTTCCTTGGTTAACCAGTGTTTCTTCGGCTCGAATTACTATCCGTGGACCCCATGTAGCTCCTTCATCCGTTGATCGCACTATCTCGATTTGACCCGTCGAAAATAAAAAAGAGGTAAAGACGGTGTAGGACATATAGATATAACCACTTGTAGCTCCGCCGGTTTTATCTACTGCCAACGCTTCTTTATCAAAGAATAGGGTGCTGGAGCGAGGGATCGCCTCCACGGGACTGGCAAAAGTCACACCATCAATTGATTTTGCAACACCCAAAGATGAAAGTGTCCATCGATCGTTTAGGAGCAGAGTCGAGTAGAAGAAATGTCCGGAATTATTTGCATCCAACCATGGATCTCCAGTGGGTTGAAGTACACCATCGGCAGTTCTCTGGATTTCACCACCATCAGTCCAGTTTGCACCACCATCTGTTGAATATCCATAACCTGATAGCGAAGGTTCACCGAAAAAACTTCCTGAGTCGTTCCATCCTGCTACCACTTTTTGTCTGAAGGCAGCCACTGCCGTTTCGCTTTGAGTTAGTCCTGGTTGAGTTCTGTCGTTAACAAGTCTTTCCGGGCCAAGGCAAGGTGGGTTAGTACATGGCTGATCCGGCGCAAGTGGTACTATCCGTTCCGTAGTCTGGTTCTTGGTCTGAACTATTGGGCTTCGCCTTCCATAGAGTGCCGCATATGCGCCTCCTGATAGTCGATTCCTGATGTTCCATAGCCTCTCTCGAAAGGACTGAGCCAATCCTTCCGATGGGAGGACAAGTATCATCAGGCTTAACGAAATAATTATGAGAGAAACGATACGTTTAATCTTACCCATACTATTTTCCTCCTTACCTGCCCTTTCGGGCTTATTACGTTTTTAAAAAAAGAGGATCGCTTTGTTAAACTTTTGCCTGAGATCAGCGGATATTACGATCTGCAACCCAAAACCGCAGGCTTGTTCGGACAAGCCTAGGGCTTAAATTTTTAAAAATGCTTGCTATTCTATACTACCTCCTATTCTCCGGTTCTTCCAATTATTTTACCGCTGAATTCATCAAGAAACGTCAAATGGTTTTCACTTATCTTAGCGACCGTCGCGGCGGAATGGGTGGCCAATTTTACCGGAATACGCAGGAAATCAAATTTTCAACATTGAAAGGCAGACCGGAGCTAATAATACAATATCAGAGCCACACCCTAAAATCAACTCAAATTTAGAGTCTATTCCCCAAAAGCACTTTTAGCTCTGCATTTTCAGCGACTTTTTTCATATTAAGACGGCATTTGATCGATGTCAACAATTATTTCCTGTAGCTGCAATTCGGACAGTGGGAAGGGTCGGCAGCCAGGTCCGGCACGGTGGAACCGCCTGGGATCGTCTTCTTTGGGGAGATAACCGGTCTGAGGGCTTCATAGCCGACGACTCGACTTAGGAGAGCGCGGCTGCTGAAAGGCTCGTTCTAACGGTAGAAGCCGATGGTGGAAGCGGCATCCTGCCGGTTTTCTTCCTTGAAGCGGCTGGAAGCCGCTTCCACTTTGGCATACCACCTCGACAAGCTTAGCCGGTGGTGACGTTCTTGGCCAGATTGCGCGGCTGGTCGATACTGCAGCCGCGTATGTCCGCAAGGTAATAAGATAAAAGCTGGAGCGGGAGGGCTTCCAAAATCGGCGCCAGCAGATTAAGGGTTTTTGGGATGAAAATCGTGTGGTCGGCGATCTTGGGCACTTCCCGATCGCCATCCGTAGCGAGCGCCACGACCTGTCCATCGCGTGATTTCACTTCATGAATGCTGCTCAGCATCTTATCATAAAGAATCATGGAGTTCGAATCGCTCAAATCGTGCGTGGCCATCACTACCGTGGCCATGGATGGATCGATGATGGCCAGTGGGCCGTGCTTGATCTCGCCGGCGGCATACGCCTCCGCATGCAGATAAGAAACTTCTTTAAGCTTCAATGCCCCCTCCAAAGCGAGGGGAAAGTGGGGGCCCCTTCCGAGAAAGAGAAATCCTCGGAAATCCGCCAGTTCTTGTGCAATCGTCAGGACTTCGGCACGTCGCCCGATCAACTGTTCCAGTTTCGACGGGAGGTCTTCTATCTTCTCGAGATACGCGCTGGAGTTATCCCAAAATATGCGATCTTGAATTTGCGCCAGGTACAGAGACAGAAGCATGAGGACCGTCAATTGGGAAGTAAAGGCTTTGGTAGAAGCTACGGCGCGCTCCAAACCGGAGCGCGTGCATATGACACCGTGAGATTCGCGAATCAGTGTGCTAGCTAGAACATTACTAATGGCCAACAGCTTGGAGTTGCGCTTCTTGGCTTCGCGCGCCGCTAGCAATGTATCCGCGGTTTCACCGGACTGGGAAATCATGATGGTCAACGTATCCGAGCCGATAATCGGATTTCTATACCGGAATTCGGAGGCAAAGTCCACCTCGACGGGAATGCGCGCTAAAGCTTCGAGCACATACTTCCCATAAAGCGCGGCATGCAGCGAAGTCCCGCAGCCAATAATGTTGATCTTTTTTATGCACTTTAGTTCAGCCGAAGATATCTCCAGTTCCTCGAAAGCCACTCTACCGCTGGCATGTTCGACGCGGCCCAAGGTCGTGTCACGCACGGCCTGCGGCTGTTCGAAGATTTCTTTAAGCATATAATGACGGAATCCACCTCTTTCCGAGGCCGTGCCATCCGGCGAGAGTTGCTCAATTTTTGGCGCCCGCGGCTGCCCGTCTAGGCCTGTCAAAGAAACCGAGTCCTTAGAAATGATGGCGACTTCCCCATCGGCCATAGGAATGACCGTCGTAGTGAAGGGCAAAATCGCCGGGCCATGCGAGGCAAGAAAATACTCCTTCTCGCCTAACCCAACCATTAGGGGCGGACCGGAACGAATGGCCACAATTTTTTCTCGGTCCTGCCGGCAGATAACGGCAAAAGTGAATTGTCCGGTCAGGTCCTGTGCCGTCCGTATGACGGCCTGCTCCAAGGCGCCCAGTTGCGCCAAATACTTTTCGAGCAGATGCGCAATGACCTCCGTATCGGTTTCCGTACGAAAAACATGTCCTGCGGCGCTCAGATTCTTCTTGAGCTTACGAAAGTTTTCCAACAGACCGTTATGGACGACAAATAAGTTATTCGTGCAATCACAATGCGGGTGAGCGTTCTCTTCCGTGGGTTTGCCGTGCGTGGCCCAGCGTGTGTGCCCGATACCGTATCCGCCGCCATGGATCTCGCCGGCATGATTATGGGAGTTGATGCGTTCTTCTAGGTTATGGATCCTTCCGGGAGTCTTTTGGTAAAATACCGAGTCACGAACGATTACAGCCAGACCTGCGGAATCATAACCGTGATATTCAAGTCGTTTCAGACCATCAATCAACACCGGAATCACCGGGCGATCGCCAATGTACCCAATAATGCCTGACATATTCGTTCTTTTCTTTCTTGAGACAAACTAGCTCTCAGACTTGCGCTGAATCGCTTTATACGGGCGGTCTTTTGAAGGAACGGTACGTGGAAAACGCCTCACCCCTTACGGCTTCCGTCTCGTTGTGTCCTTTGGCGCCTCGCTAATCATTACGGATGGATCTCTCGTTTGCCCGATAGGCGAGAAGATCTCTCCGCCTTCCTTCCCCAGTCCAATAAAGGTTCCCTCATCCTTCACGCTTGCCTGCTTTGGCCTCCTTTTTGAAAATCTCGATAACACGGGAGGTCAATTTTTCAGGATCATGGCGGATCCAGGGTCCTTCTTCAAGCACGTCATCCAAGACCGGGGCAACGCCTAAGCACGCAATCTCTTCGACGGACCAAGAAACGGGCCGGGAATTGGTAGCCGCATAAAGCCGCGTGCGCATATCATCAATTTTCCCCGTATTAATGACCACGTAGTCAATCATCTTGAACCGCACATGCGCATGAATGGCTGAAATATGATCGGCAACGGTATGATCGTCCGTCTCTCCCGGCTGGGTCATGATATTGCAGACCAGAACTTTTACGGCTTTCGATTCCTTAATGGTGCGCGCAACCCCTTTCACCAACAAGTTCGGGATTATACTGGTGTAAAGACTTCCCGGACCAAAGATAATCAGATCGGCATTCCGAATGGCGCTAATCACGCCGGGGGTGGGGTAGGGCGCACCGGGATTAAGCAATATTCTCCGTATGCGCGACTTGCTGTTCGAGATCTTGGTTTCACCGTGGGCTTTACGGCCATTCGTTAATTCAGCGATCAGGCTTACCGGGGAAAGCGTGGTTGGGAGAATTTTTCCACGGACTTTCATTAATTGGCCAAGCTGCTCAATGGCCTTAAGGAAATCTTTGTGAATATCCGCCAAACCGGCGAGCACGAGGTTTCCCAGCGTGTGGCCCGACACGCCGTCTTTGCCTTGGAAGCGATACTGCAAGAGGCGCATCATGACTTCGTCTTTAGCCAGCGCGGCCATGCAGTTGCGAATGTCTCCCGGCGGAAGCAAATTGAAGGTCCGCCTTAGTCGTCCCGAACTGCCGCCGTCATCGGTAGTGGTGACGAGGACGGTAATCAGATCGGTTTTATTTAAGTAGTCGGCCAAGTGCGTGTCGCCATAAAAATAATCACAAAGCCCGCGTAAGACTTGAGGCAATCCCGTGCCTCCGCCTATGGCCAGCACACGGGGAATCACTTTGGCCGTAGCGCCTGAGTGAATAGATGCGTAAGGCTGGTTATTGGTTAGTGTGGGCTCTTCTTCCGTGTCAAGATGATGGATATTACGGCTGGTAGTCATTCTGACGCCTTCTCCATCGCAACGTACCTCTAATACCGCTGCGAAAGTAGCTTCAGCTTCCAGCCGCAGAAGAATCAAAAGGGGCTGGAAGCCGCTTCCACTTTCACCTAACGATCTTTAGCGATCTCTACGATTAGCTATCTCCACCTGTGGTCGAACGCGAGCCTTCCGGCTGGCCAGCAAACGAAATGTCCCGTATCCTTCCCCCAATTCTATATGATCCGAAGGATTCTTGCAAGTATATTACCTCCAGCTCGGCTTGGCCATGCCCAAGCGGAGGTCCTAAGTGTAACTCAGCTCGATAGATCTTTCCGGGATCGAGCGGGTAGGCGGCCTTAAGCCCGATCCCTTCGGTCCCGATATCAAGGACCTCCAATTCGATTTCTTTATGATTCCCGCAGAGAGACGCGCGGTCCCCCGGTGTCTTAATCCGCTGATGTAAACGCCGGTCAGGATGCTTCCGTAGCATGATATCCGTCTTATGTTCATAGAGGCGACGGTCACAGGAACGAATCAAATCATCGGGAGTTTGGCCATCCCAAGGAAAGGTGGCAAGACCGTAAGCAATGGAAAGCTTTATTTCAAGCTCCAGAGGCGCCGAAAGGTCGCCGATTCGGCGCCGGATTCGTTCCGTGGTAGCCAAGGCGTGGAAGTAGCCCGTGTTCGGTAAAATGCAAACAAATTCATCGCCGCCGTACCGGCAGGCAATATCTTGTTCGCGCAGAATGTCACGGATCGTTGTCGCGAAAACTTCAAGTACCTTATCGCCCTTCTGATGGCCGTAGGTATCATTGACATACTTGAAATTATTGATATCCAGCAATATGAGCGAGAATGAAATTTTCTGCCGGCCGGCGCGCGCAATCTCCTTGTTGATAAAATCATCAAAGAAGTAGCGATTGTATATGCCGGTCAGGAAGTCATTGGTGGCATGGGCCTGCAGCTTGGCGATACGCGATTTGGCAAGTACCAGCGGACTGGTCGGAGGCTTAAAAGTATGGGTAAAGTAATCGGCCAATGCCACGCTCAAATCCACTTCTCGGGCCAAGCGCTGCTTAAGTTCGTTGCGATGCTGGAATATACGATCCCATTGGTGCAGGGCTTCTTCCGGCGTGAAATTAATATCTGTCATGTAGGACAAGAGCTTGCGTAGAAGGTCCATTTCCTCCTTGACTCCAGTAAGAATGTCAAAAACCTTATCCAACCTTTCCAAGCCAACTTCCGGCGGCCGCCTTGAGTCGTTTGGATCAATCATACTTTTCATAACCACCTTATACAAGCGTACACTAAGAGCTTTAAGACTTAGTGCCCTGGCAAACACTCTTTCAATTGCGATGGTTGAACAGTATGCGCTTCAGGACTTCACCTGCAGTGCCCAGGGTAAATAGAGAGCAGAGAAAGAGAGTTTATAAGAGCAGGAATTATTAGGCCGTCGTGTGTTTCTTAAATCGAGCTGACTTCCGGCGACATAAATTATTTGGCCCCTTTGCCGGAAATCACAATCTTTATCGAAAGTAATAATATCGCCAAATCAAATAATAGAGACATATTCTTGATGTAGAACAGATCATATTGCAGCTTCTCCAAGGAATCATTGACCGAAGCTCCATACTTGTAGCGCACCTGCGCCCAACCGGTGATGCCAGGTTTCACCGAGTGGCGCTGGGCGTAATACGGAATGGCTTCTTTGAGCTGTTCCACAAAATATGACCTTTCCGGACGCGGTCCGACAAAACTCATATCGCCCCGCAACACGTTGATGAATTGCGGCAGCTCGTCCAGCCGAAATAGTCTCAGGAAGCGACCGACGCGGGTTACGCGCTCATCGACATCCTGTGCCCATACGGGGCCCGTGTCTTCCTCGGCATTATAGCGCATCGAGCGAAATTTCATGATATTGAAAATATCGCCATTTTGCCCCACGCGCTCCTGCACAAATACGATTGGCCCTTTTGAATCCAGCTTAATCAAGGCTGCGATAAGAAGCGCCAGCGGAAAACAGACCATAACGCCGAGCAACGAAAGCCCAATATCAAATACCCTCTTGCCAAACATCAAGATGCGAGACTTCTTAAAGCCGTCGGAAAATATCAGCCAACTCGGAGAAAGGTTGCCGACGTAAATCTTTCCAGTCATTTTCTCATAAACCGAATTTACGTCCTCAATGATTATGCCGCGGAACTTCAAATCGAGCAGGGCCTCATAGGGCATGGCGTGACGACGGTCTTCCATGGCCACAATGATTTTATCCACCTGGTTTTCCTCTACGATCTCAACCAACTCGTCTATGGTGCCGATGAGTTTGGGATTTACTAAGCTAGTGCCGATTTTAATACTCTTAGTATTATCGACAAACCCAATAATTTGCAAGCCGAGTTCATCTCGCTCGATAATCTCGCGAACGCAGTTGCGAGCGACCTCCCCGGATCCAACGATCAAGGTTCGCACGCGGAACACTTTACTCTTGCTGAACTTGCGAAACAAAATACGCCAAGCCACCACGACAACCAGATATAGCATCATGGTAGCGATAAAAGCGCCTTGAAATACGTCCAGCCTCGGATCGATATAAAACAGGGCGGCCATCAGGAAGCAGGCCATAGCAAAGGCCTGCAACAATCGCACCATCACCTCTTCTCGCTGCCGCGCCACACGCAGGTCATACAAGTCATTAAAATAAAAGCAGACCTGGCAAATCAACGTCATCACGATGGCGCGGGCCAGACCGCCTACGGTGCCAAAGGCACTCAGGGCGCCGGCTTTACCAGCCCTTAGGAAAGCCGTCAGCGCCAACGTGAAAATCAACAGGAACGTTTCCGCGACGAAAAGAATCGCCAGGCGGATTGATAGATACTCGTTAAATATGCGAAACATGCTTGTACCAGCAACCGTATATCGAGTGGCCTATTTCCGTCCGGCCTTCACTGCCGAATCAGCGGCGTTGCTATAATAATAGGAGTAATAGTAACTATGTTTAACTTTGTTGACCGGTACACCGTTTAAAACTGTCCCGATAATCTTATCTCCGAATAGCGGAATGGCCTTTTCCAGGATCGAATATTCCGTCTTGTCGGCGCGCACTACCAGCAACATCCCGTCACAAATATCCGAGAGGATTAGTGTGTCGGCCATTGGGAGCAAAGGCACGGAGTCGATGATAACGATATCGTAATTGGCCTTGATGATTTCGAGGAGTTGCCGCATCTTGACGGAGTTCAACAATTCCGTTGGGTTTTCCGGAATTTCGCCGCAGGTAAGCACCGAAAGATTATTGAAGGGACGGACGGCCGAGAGATTCAGCGGGGTACTTTCTCGCAACAGATCAACCAGGCCCGGTTTCATATCCATACCCAAATAGGCGTGGACGGAAGGTTTTCGCAAATCCCCGTCGATTAAGATTATCTTCTTGTCCATGTTGCTGGACATTGCCAAGGCCAAGTTAATCGACGTAATGGTTTTGCCGTCCTGCACACCGGCGCTGGATGTAACAAAAGCCTTATAATTGTTTTTTTCGGACAAGCTAAAGAGCATAGTCCGCAGCCTGCGATATTGTTCGCTGGTATAGGAGCTGGGCTCGGTTAGGAAGGCCAGGCGCGGACTGAAGCCATTATCGGACTGATTGTTTCCCGATATGCGCATAAACACATCAGAGGCTTTCTGAATCCCGCTTCGTTCTTTGGTCAAGTAACCTTCACTCAGGTCCCGCAGACGGGCTTTGGTGTGCTGTTGGGAGCGCCAGCCGCGCAGATCGCTGAAGAAGCGGTGAATGGTTTTAGTAAACCAGTGCCACACGCTTCGCCGCCGGCTTTTCCAGACTAATACGATAGACCAATTCTTCACGATTTACCTCACTAATAACCTATCCATGGGCGAGGGGGGCTTGCGGGCACATCTGCCACTACACGAGGCCACTCAAGATCACATACTCGACGATGATTTGATAATTGCGGAAGAATAGCTGGACGGCTACTCCCACAATGCCTACGAACAACACTATGGAGAAGGAGAAAGCCAGAACTTTCTTCATACGCTTAAGGTTCAGCTCCCGTTGGTTCAATATTTCGGGAATTTCAACCAACACCGGTAGTCCCAGTGGCCCTTCAATCTCGGCGCGGGTGCGGATCTTTTCGTCAAAGAACTCGCGCAGCACCGCCAAGAGAATTCCCAGCCCCAAACCGAACAACGCGCCAATCAATATATAAATGATGCGTCTGGGCTTGATCGGGGTGGCCGGTAAACTGGCCGGATCTTGAATGCGGAACGATTCCCCTTTTTGCCGTGCATCCATGTTGCTGGCCATTTTGGCCTCGTTCAGCATATTTCGCAATTTATTGTATCTATCACGCAGCGAGCTTAAATCTCGGGTAATGACCGCCAGTTCCATGCCCGCCTGCGGGGTGGCGCCTATGTAACGCTCAAATGTGGCCACATCCGTTTTTGCCGTTTCGCGCTCCTTACGGCGCAACTGAATTTCGGATTCCAACTCCGTGATCTGATCCTTTAGCTTTCCGTAAATCGGGTTGACTTTTACCTCAACCAGGGACGTGCTACGGGGTGCTGGCAGCCGACGGTCCGTTGCGGAAGCGGTTGCGCCGGGAACATCCCGCCGGGTCATCTCAAGTTGACGGACCCGATTTGCGGCCGCGCGCACATCCGGGTGCTTTTCGGTATAGCGCGCCCGCATTTGCGCCAAATTTCTCTGCGCCGCGGTCAATTCGTCCTCGCCCCGCTCCGTAATCCCTTCCTGAACGGTTTCCCCCCCAATGACTTTGGTAACTTTGCTGTCAAGATATTCGGGCGTCTCGCTTAAGATCCGTTTTAAATTTTGAATACGAGTTTCAGACCGGTCAAGGGCCTCTGTGGCGGACTTCTCTTTCGCCTGGTAAATTTCCAACATGCGCGTGTTGCGTTCGGCTTGCTCCGGCAGCGCATAGAGGTTGGCCTGCCGGAAAATGCGCTCTTTGTTCTCGGCTTCGGTCAGCATCGCTTCTACTGCCGCCGCTTCGGAGGTAAAAAACGCAATGGTCTGTATATTCTTTTGCATGCGCGCCTTGTAATCGTACTCCATGAAAAGCTGGGCTAGCCGGTTTGTCACTTTCATGGCCATGAAGCGATCGCGGCTCTCGTAGGACAGTTTAAAGTAGGATACTTTTGTGGTCGTCTCACGCTGCGACGTGCCGGGTTCCACGCGAACCGCGTTGCGCAAAGCCAGGATTTTATCGTCTTGCGTCAGATGAATCCTAAAATCGCTATACAAATTGAAATCATTTACCACCGTGCCCAGGTTACTGCGGCTGAGGATCTGTTGGGAGAGTGTATTCAGCCTATCCATGGTGTCCACATTGTCGAGCGGGGCGACCATATTGGAAGGAATTTTTTGTTCCTCGACGATAATCATGGTTTCCGATTGGTAAATGTTCGGCAAGTTGTAGGCCACCAGCATGACCAGGACCGTAATCATAAGAAAGGGTACACACATCAACCACTTTCTTCGTTTAACGATGTCAAAAACATCCTGCGGGCCTTCAATCTTAAGCTTCTTCATCGAATCCTTCCTATCCTAACTAATGATGGCAAGTTGTGCATGACCCCAACGGAGATGCTATTGCCATAGGTATGGGAGCTACGCCGCGGTCTCCCCAATTCATCGGCAAGCGCACTATCGCCGGTGTTATATACGGTAAAAAAATACGAGGCGAACGCCGTCAAATTTCTCCCGAGCGGGTAAGAGGTCATAAACGAGTTGGTCACTCCCGAGCCGATGGACCCCAGATCCTGCTGACTCCGGCCAGGGAAGTACGAGACACTATAGGTCCCGGTGACCTTCTTGGTAACGCGATAGGCGACGTCACCGCCAATTAACGTTCCGGATCCATAGAACGGATCCGTGAACTTAAGGGCGGTAAACGTGCCATCCATTCGCCGCGAGAGCGATCGGGTGTATGTTACGGTCAAATCCTCGAGTTGCCCGCGCCCGCTGAACATACGGCTGAGCGAACCTCCGACAAACCGAAGGTAGTCGACGGATAATTGAGACTTATCGCGAAACGACTTATTGATCGACAAGGATACACTCGAGGCCAACCCGTAAGAAGTTTTTAAATTTGAGGGTGTAATCGTCGGTCCCATGGTAAAACCTACAGTAATCTCGGGCGATAAATTGTAACTGACTCCTCCCATAATGCTATGTGTGGGACCCTGCTTGGTCGGATCAGAGAACGATGGATACCTTGGGGGGGTCGGCGGCAGGGGCTCGAGTCGAAGCGGATCGCTCGGTGAATATACCATAGACCGCCCACCGGTTTTCTGACTCGTGGCGCCAGATATCTCGGCGTCCTCCTGATCATATCCATACGAACCGACCATATACAACCCGATCAGGCTAAGTTTTCGATTAAGCTGTTGCGTGTAAGTGGCCGTAAAAGTATTTGTCGAAAAGCCAAGCTTGCCGAATTCCTGCCGGAAACTGTCAAACACATAAGACATTTGACGCTTCTTATCGATTTGCTGCGTCAAGGTGGCGTTAAAGTCATTCATGAAAGTGCCGTAACCGAATCCGCCATAACCGCCGGGATAGCCCCCGGAGTAGCCGCCATAGCCGCCGATCGCCAACGGCCGGTCTTGATGCGGTCCCGACATGGCGTACGATGCGGGGCCTTTCGGAGCAATCGGCTGACCGACCGCCGGCAGCCCCACGGACGATTCGAAATCGCGTATGCCGCTAAAGCGGTCCAAATTGGGGTAGGACATAAGCGAATCGGAAACCGAGAGGTTCCATTTAGGATTAAACTGATGCTCGTAACCGACGTTAAAAGTGTTGAAAAGCGATTTGTATAAAGTAAACCGGCTGCCGCTCGGCGACTTTCCGGTGTCGGAGAACTGCGCACCCAGAGAAAAGTCCAGGCTTAATTCTGACTTGGGAAGCGCGATCTGGGCGCCCCACGTCGAATACATATTAGTGAATCCATAACTGGACGGGCCGTAATGACTATATTCCTGTGAAAGCGCCACGCTCTGTGATATGTTAACGCGGGCTGTATGCTCTGTATTCTCCTTTTCCCGCCTGCGAGAGAACGGGTTATACTGTGCGGATAGCAGCGTCACGCCACACAGAAATAACGTCAAGAACACGATGCTTTTTCGGATTAGTCCACTCATTATCATGGTAACCACCATATTTGGAAATTCTCAGCCAGGGTTAAGGAATTATTACCACGTCTCCTGGTTCCAACACGACATTTTGCGAGAGATTCTTTCCTTTCATCACATCCTTGTAGTTGAAGGGAAGAACTTTTGTTTCCTTATCGCTTCCTCGGACAATGGCGATATCTTCATGCTTGGCAAACTCTTCGAGACCGCCCGCCAGCGCCAAGCCCTGCAAGATCGTTACAGGCTGCAGCAAAGTCATCACGCCTTGATTGCTTACCCGGCCTACAAAATAGACTTTATAACTATTAATTGACTCCACCATTACGGTGACGTTGGGAGAATCCACGAACTCCTTTAAACGGTCTTCAATTTGTTTCTTAAGCTCAATGGGCGCTAAACCCGACGCTTGAATATCCTGAACCAACGGCAGCGTGATCTTGCCGTCCGGCCGGACCACTACAGTCCTGGTAAGATCAACCTCTCTCCAGACAAAAACCTGTATAACATCTTCAGGCTGGATCGTATAGCGGCTGACGATGGATCTCGAGCGGCTCTCTACGGCTTTCTCCAAATCTTTACTATCGGCGATCTTGTCCTTTTTTTGTGCCGCACACAAGCTTGATGTAATCAACAGCAGACCAATAACCAATACTACTTTCATGCGTGTCTTCATTTCCGTGTTTCCTCGTTAGCTGACTTAGTTTAAGTTAGTAACGGGGCGAATATGTTTCGACCGCCCCCTCTCTCTCTTTGTGAATCGCTTAGGTCTTTAGGTCCGTATGGCGCTCAACCTCAGCCCGCCTCGTTCCTTCTCCCGGCGGATAGCTGGATTACCGCTTCAAAGGATCTCCGTTTCCTGCCGGCGAAGCCAGCGATTCCTTCGTAGAACATTCTTAATTAATTTCCTCTCAACGTGATGGACTGTCTGCCTCAGCCCCTCCTTGGTCATGTCAAAGGCGCCATAGACATTATCCATATTGCGGCTGTGCTGATCGGCGGCGAGTGGCTGCCGAGATTGCCATTCCGTCGTGACCGTGCGATCATCTCCGCACGTAACGACCCTTCGTATGAAACTGTCCAGCTCGCGGACATTACCGGGCCATCGGTAAGCCGAAACAAAGTCCCTGGTCGCAGCGGAAAGTTTGAATGGTTTTTTCCCATATTTGGCGCAATACCGCTTTAGGAACTCGGCACTCAGTCTCCGTAAGTCCTTTCGCCTTTCTCGTAGTGGGGGGACCCTGATGGAGACTACGTTTAACCGGTAATATAAATCTTCTCGAAACAAACCGTTTTCTACTAATTCTTCCAGATCCCACTGGGTTGTGGCAAGAATTCGGGCATCGGTGCTTATCGGTTCCTGGGCTCCGATCGGAGTGAACTCGCCATCTTGCAAAACATGCAGGAGCTTGGCCTGGAGAGTCATATCCATCTCATCGATGCCGTCGAGCAACAATGTTCCTTGTGAGGCCATACCAAACTTTCCGACTTTGTCCTCACCGGCGCCGGTGAACGCTCCTCGCGCATAGCCAAAAAGTTCGATCTCTAACAACTCTCTCGGAATTGTGGCCGGATTTACTCTTACAAAAGGACCGTTGCGCCGGCCCGAACGCGCATGGACGGCACGGGCCACCAAATCTTTACCTGTGCCGGTTTCTCCAATAATCAGTACGGGAACGTCCGTATCGGCCACCTTTTCGATAAGTGTTTGTACCTGAGCGCCCGCCAAGCCCACGCCTAACAAACCCTCCCGGTCGTTCTCTCCTACCGCGCGCGGAACGTTTTCCGCTCCACGAGAAGGCCGTCGTCCGCCCGGCTTATGCGGAAAGTAGGAGAGCAAACGCGCGGTCTCCACGGGACGAGTCAAAAAATCCACGGCGCCACCGCGGAGAACCTTGACGACCAAAGCCGGGGCCGGCTGTTCCGCGACGGCAATAACCGGCCATAAACAGCGCCGGCCGATCGTCTCAATCAGGCCGGCATCGGCCGATGATTCTACCTCGACCAGGAGTATTCCTGACCGGCCGCTTTCATAATTAACCATAGCCTCCCAATTACCACAATCCACTTTTCTTAATGTAGCTAGGTTGGAAGGTAAGCGGTCATGGAACTCCGTGTACAGACTCTCACGACCTATAAATAAGATTACCTTTCCAGCGGGCTCTGACATGAGACCGCTACTCAAGGTTTCGGAAAAAATAATTTTTTTATATTTGCTAATCATTGGTGATGTAGATAAACAGCAATTCTCGTACCAATAACCGTCCTCCAAGCTGTTTATATTGGCGTCCATTTTTTTCTGTCCAACCAATAGGGGGTTCGGATAACAAGAAGCCGCGCCCCTTAACGGGCGGCGAAATAATGGGGTTACCAAGGGTATATATCAATAGGCTCGACCGGCGATCACGCCTTTAGTTAGCCGTTAAGAAAACGTTCGCCGGACCCCGCTAGGCCCTATTGAAAGGCCTTAATAAGTATACACCAGTTCCTGAGAAATGAAAAACATTTCACATATTTCCCATTCGGATGGCCGATTAGGAAAAACTTTTCACACAGGGTGGGGTCGAATGCAAATTAATGACGCGTTCTTTTTCTACGCGTGATTCGCCATCTAACTAATGAAGCTCATAATAGTAGAGCCAGGCCACCGCTTGAGCCTTCTAACAGCCTCTCTAACCGAGTTTTCCGCGTAAGCTAAATCAATATATCGTCCTTCTCCAGCCCCTGTCAAGGCTCTTGCCGACCCCATGACCAAGAATCGGGGCGGCACGCGAATGGCTCAAGATGCGCGGTTTCCCAAAAACAAGGTTCCGTCCAGATGACCTCCCGCGCTTCCCTACGTCCTTTTTAAAGTTTTACAAGCTTCCGGCCGAAATGAAGTGAAGCCATGAAATGTGGCTTTACTTAAGAAGAGGTAAGCCAGTTGTTTATTGGAATGGCATTTTCCGGTACGCTTTGGGACAAGGTTCGTTCCGGTGTACGCCACCGATTGGGCCGTCGCATCAGAAATACATTTGATGCCGATGATTTGACTCAGGACAGCATGCTGGTTGCCTTTCAGAAATCGAACGGGATTGAAGACGAACACTCGCTGGAACTATATTCTCAAAAGATAGGTCGCCTGCAGGCCGCAAACTATGCGCGCCGTCAAAAAAGCGCCGCGCAGCGGTGTAGCCCGACAGCGGTCGAATCTGTGGCGGAGCACGGAGTTCCTCCGGAAGATTATTATACTTACCGAGAACTGGTAACCATCCTGATGGACTTTGCCGCCGGCCTCCGGTCCAAAGATCGCATACTGCTTAAGCTGCTGTTGCGAGGCGCTTCCGGCGAGGAGATTTGTGAAGTTCTCCGGGTAACTCCGCCGGCGCGTAACCTATTGGCTTTTCGTTTGAGGCGCAAGCTCAGACTCGTCCTGGTCGGAAAGGGATATATGGTGGATGATGCTTACGCCAAGGACTAAAATAGGGGCGGAAACATGTCTGCGGAAAGTTCTCCTATCCACTTAACCATGGCCAACTGACGACGGACCACAGCTAGGAGACGGTCCACTTCGGCAGGCTCGTCGATCTGAGGCGGTGCCTTGTCAGACCATTTGTGTGCGCCATAAATCGTGCAGGTGCACGATGCCTTCTAATACACCGTGGGAATCCGTAATCAGCAATGCCGTGATTTTTCGCTCTTCCATGAGGGCCAAGGCCTTGGCCGCCAATTCGTCGTCGGCAATGGTAACCGGATTCTTTGTCATGACCTCGGCGGCGGTCTTTTCTAAGATATTGCTGTGGCGCTGCCAGAACCGCCGTAAGTCGCCGTCGGTAATGATGCCAACCAAGACATCATGATCCGTTACGACACTGGTGAGACCAAAGCCCTTGTTAGACATTTCATAGATGACATCCCGCATGCCGGTATCCGCGTGGACTTTGGGGATGGCCGCGCCGGTGTGCATAGCCTCTCGCAAACGCAGGAACTTCCGGCTGAGGCTGCCGCCCGGGTGAAGCGTGGCGAAATCCTCTTCCTTAAATCCGCGGAGCTCCGACAAGGCCAGCGCCAATGCGTCGCCCAAAGCCAGCGATGCCGTTGTGCTGGCGCTGGGCGCCAGCCCGAGCGAGCAAGCTTCCTGGCGAACGCCAACATCGAGCGATATATCACTGGCTCTGGCCAAGGGGGAAGTCAAGCTACCGACGAAGGAAATCACGGGGATGTTGAGTCGTTTCAGCCGCTCAATCAGAGCCATGATTTCCGTGGTCTCGCCGCTATTGGAAAGCGCGAGGACCACATCCCCCTTGGCGACCATGCCCAAGTCGCCATGGACCGCTTCGGCCGGGTGCAGAAAGAGCGCCGGAGTTCCGGTGCTGGCCAACGTAGCGGCAATCTTCTTACAGATAATGCCCGATTTCCCCATTCCCGTGGTAACCACACGGCCTCGGCAATCATAGAGCAAGCGCACGGCTCTCTCAAATCGGTCGTCCAGCCGCCCAATAAGCTCGCGTATCGCCTCCGCCTCGATACCCAATATTCGTCGCGCCGATTCTAAGATCATAGACCTATTATTAGCCGGTCCGCCCGGCGGGAAAACACGCCATCGACGAGAACCGTGTTCTGAAGGAAAAAAAGGGATCCGGTGAAAGGCTGCGTTGCTTTCAAATCAATAAAGGGTTGCCTCTCAGAGATCCCGGGCCACCTTATGTAGCGTCAATAAACGTTCCAGCAATTCTGCAAATGTGTCAAGTCGTATGGCGTTGGGGCCGTCCGAGAGCGCGGCCGGCGGATTGTCGTGTACTTCAAAGAAAAGACCGTCAACGCCGACCGCCACGGCCGCCTTGGCTAGATAAGGAATGTACTCCGCATTTCCGCCTGAGGCCTGCCCTTGGCCTCCGGGTAATTGCACGCTATGGGTCGCGTCGAGAATGACCGGATACCCAAAACGCCGCATGGTCGGTAGCGACCGGTAATCGACGACGAGATTATTATAGCCAAACGAACACCCCCGTTCGGTAATGAGTATGTTCGAGTTCCCCGTCGAAGCGGCTTTTTCCACAACATTCTTAATGTCCCAAGGCGCGAGAAACTGCCCTTTTTTAATATTGATGGTACGGCCAGTGCGCGCCGCTGCCAGAATCAGATCGGTCTGTCGGGAGAGGAAAGCGGGAATTTGAAGCACATCCAAGACTCCAGCCGCGCGCTCGACTTGTCCAACGTCATGAACATCGGAGAGCACCGGAACGCCGACCGCTTTCCTGATTTTGCTCAGCACTGCTAAGCCTTTTTCGATACCGGGTCCCCGATACGCGCCCAGCGACGTGCGATTGGCCTTATCAAAGGAGGCTTTGAAGATGAAAGGAAGGCGCAGCCGATCGGTAATGGTTTTCAGCGCCTCCGCCATCTTCAGGCAATGCGACTCGCTCTCGATCACGCAGGGCCCGGCAATCAGAAACAGCTCGCGGCCGACGTCGACTGTAAGACCACCTATGTTCTGCATACTTGAACCGCCGTAGATGCCTTCGCCGAAACCGGCTAGTCTGCCACCCGCAATCGGCAATCCGCAGTCGTATTCTTCGGCGCGTGCTGCTGCTTATACGCATAAGCGGCGGCGATGAAACTGGTAAAAAGCGGGTGGGGAGACAAGGGCTTGGATTTAAACTCCGGATGGAACTGACAGCCGAGAAACCATGGGTGCTCGGGCAACTCGACAATCTCGACAAAATTGCGATCCGGCGAGTTGCCGCAGATCTTCATGCCATACGAGGTGAGGGTCTCTTCATATTCGCGATTAAATTCGTACCGGTGCCGATGGCGCTCAGAGATCTCTCGCTGGCCGTATATGCGAAACGCCAGCGAGTCGGGCTCTAGGTTGCACGGATAAGCGCCCAGACGCATGGTGCCTCCCATGTCCTCGACACCGAGCAACTCGCGCAGCTTGTAGATCACGCGATGAGAGGTAGCCGGGTTAAACTCCGAACTGTCGGCGTCAAGCGAGCAAACGTTACGGGCATATTCAATCACCGCGCATTGCATGCCCAGACAAATGCCAAAGTAGGGGACATTGTTTTCACGGGCCCACCGTATGGCGCGGATCATGCCGTCGATGCCGCGCTTGCCGAAGCCGCCCGGCACCAGCACCGCATCGTAAGGACTCAGTCGATCGGCGTAATTATCGTCGAGCAAACACTCCGATTCGATCCAGCGAATGTTAACGCGGGCGCGATTGGCCAATCCGCCATGAACTAACGCTTCATGCAGGCTCTTGTAAGCATCTTCATATTCCACGTACTTACCAACAATGGCGACCGTAACCTCGTCGAGGGGATGATGAATCTTGTCGACCAGCTCAAGCCAGGCGGTCAAATCGCGCGGCCGCGACGTCAAATTCAAGCACTTAAGCACGATTTCATCTAATCCTTCCTGACTTAATACCAGGGGAACCTCATAAATCGACTTTACATCTTTTGCCGTGATGACGGCCGCTTCCGGCACATTGCAAAACAAAGATATCTTGGCTCTAATGTCTTTAGGCAAGAAACGGTCCGTGCGGCACAGTACAATATCCGGCTGTATTCCGATGGCGAGCAATTCGCGTACGCTGTGTTGGGTCGGCTTACTCTTCAACTCATGCGAGGTCTCAATATAGGGCACCAGCGTCAAATGAACGAAGAGTGTGTTCTCTTTGCCGGCCTCGTTGCGCATTTGACGTATGGCTTCCAAGAAGGGCTGGCTTTCGATATCGCCGACGGTTCCGCCGATTTCTACAATGACCACATCAACATCCGCCCCCACTCGTTTGATTGCGCTCTTGATCTCATCCGTGATGTGTGGAATCACCTGCACGGTCTTGCCCAGATAATCGCCGTGGCGTTCCTTTTCGATGACGGTTTTATATATGCTGGTATGGGCTCATAGTTCCGGGATCGACATTGATGTATGGATCCAATTTTAAAAAGCCGATGCGAAAGCCCCGCGCTTCCAGCAGACAGCCGATGGAGGCGGATGAAATGCCTTTACCCAAAGAGGATAAGACCCCGCCTGTCACAAAAATGTACTTAACGGTCATGCCACCTCCTATGCGAAGCTAGTTGTCTTTAGTAACGCGGCAACGTATCGGCGCACTATTGGGATGTAAGACCAAAATCATATGCTTTTTGCAAACATTTTTCAAGCGTAATTGGTATCTTCTCAAAAAACAGGGGAAAGTGCTCCGCGGCGTTTGGCGGTAAGGGAATCTAAGCGCGGGGATCCGGTGGGGCAGGTCTCCGGCTATTCCCATCGCCGCGCGCTTGGCGGCCTGGAAGAGAAAACTTGCCGCTATGGTTTGGTTTAGGAAGCCGTGCCTACCGGCAGGCAGGCGGAACTTATAAAAAAGCCAAAAACCTAATTTCGAAACTCCGAAAGACAAGCTTAGGGCTCTCCACAAAATAAAGTTTAACTTTTAAGGTCGCATATGCTACACTCTACCGCATGGCAATCGACGTGGCCGACAAGCTGATGCTCAAAGTGCTTGAGACGCTAAATGAGGCGCAAGCCCGATGGTACGTCG